>NZ_HG779691.1:20930-46984 GCF_000582705.2 Microbacterium sp. C448 | reverse complement strand
ACATGGCGCGCTCGAGAGAGATCTCGAGCACCGAGCGCTCGTCCAGGGGCTCGGACTCGAGGAGGGCGTCGAGGCTCGTGCCGAGCGCGCGGGCGATCGAGCGCAGCAGGCTGAGCTTCGCCTCGCGCTTGCCGGTCTCGATCATCGACAGCTGGCTCGGCACCCGGTCGACGGCCGCGGCGAGCTCGTCGAGCGTCATTCCGCGGGCGGTGCGCAGTTGACGGATGCGTCGGCCGATCGTCAGGGGATCCACCTCTTCATCCTCGTCGGGCTCGAGACCGTGAACCGGGCGCGTGACGCTGCTCATACCCCGATTCTGTCACGAAAGCAGAATTTTGCTAGAACTTCACACCCTCATCGACAAGTTCAGTGCCCCAATTTCGCCCACAGTGGAGACAAGCCCACCGAGGCGCCGATCCCGAAGGACAGATCATGACCATCACAGAAACCCGCACGCCGCCACTGACCACGACCGCTCCCTCGATCGAGGTCCTCGGCGCACTCGGCAACCGGTACGACGAGATCCTCAGTCCCGATGCACTCGCGTTCCTCACCGAACTGCACCACCGCTTCTCGTCCCGTCGGCATGATCGCCTCGCCGACCGGTTGCGTCGCAGGTTCGAGATCGGCAACGGTCACGACCCGCGCTTCCGCGACGACACCGCACACATCCGCGCCGACGACAGCTGGCGGGTCGCGGGCGCCGGACCTGGACTCGAAGACCGCCGCGTGGAGATCACCGGGCCGACCGACCCGAAGATGACGATCAACGCCCTCAACTCCGGCGCGCGGGTGTGGCTGGCCGATCAGGAGGACGCCACGTCCCCCACCTGGAAGAACGTGATCGAGGGCCAGCTGTCGCTGCGTGACGCGATCCGCGGCGAGCTGTCGTTCACGTCGCCGGAAGGCAAGACCTACAGCGTGACCGCCGAGCGCACCCCCACCATCGTGATGCGCCCGCGCGGCTGGCACCTGGGCGAGAACCACATGCGGTACACCGATCGCGCGGGACGGCAACTCGCGGCATCCGGATCGCTCGTGGACTTCGGCCTCTACTTCTTCCACAATGCCCAAGCGCTCATCGATTCGGGACGCGGACCCTACTTCTACATCGCCAAGCTCGAATCCAGCGAAGAGGCGAAGCTCTGGGACGACGTGTTCTCATTCAGCGAGAAGTACCTCGGCATTCCCCACGGCACAATCCGCGCGACCGTGCTGATCGAGACACTCCCCGCCGCGTTCGAGATGGATGAGATCCTCTACGAGCTACGCGACCACTGTGCCGGCCTGAACGCGGGCCGCTGGGACTACATCTTCTCGATCATCAAGAACTACCGCGGACGCGGAGCGCGCTTTGTCCTACCCGACCGCAGCGAAGTGACGATGACGGTGCCGTTCATGCGCGCCTACACCGAACTGCTCGTGAAGACCTGTCACAAGCGTGGAGCCTTTGCGATCGGCGGCATGAGCGCGTTCATCCCGAACCGTCGTGACCCCGAGGTGACCGCACGCGCCTTCGAGAAGGTCGCCGCCGACAAGAAGCGCGAGGCCGGCGACGGGTTCGATGGCACGTGGGTGGCGCACCCCGACCTGATCCCGACCGCGATGGCCGAGTTCGACGCCGTGCTCGGCGACCGACCGAACCAGCTCGATCGCCAACGCGACGACGTGCAGGTGAAGGCGGCGGACCTGCTCGACGTGCACATCGGCAGGCCCGTGACCGCCGCGGGCGTGCACGCGAACGTGTCGGTCGCGATCCGCTACATCGAAGCGTGGCTGCGCGGCCTCGGAGCCGTGGCGATCGACAACCTCATGGAGGATGCGGCAACCGCCGAGATCTCGCGCAGCCAGGTGTGGCAGTGGATCCATCAAGACCGCTCCACCGCGGAAGGCGACCCGATCACCCGCGAGTACATCGAGGGTCTCATCGGCGAGGTGCTGCGCGAGGTCGACCGACGCGAGGGAGACCGCTACGAAGACGCCGCGCAGATCTTCCGCGAAGTGGCGTTGGGCCAGGACTTCCCGGCGTTCCTCACGCTCCCCGCATACGCGAAGTACCTCGTCGAGACCGACTGACCGCGCTTTTCGAGCCCCACTATCCACCCCATATTCCGAAGGAATTGACATGACCCACTACGAAGACGACATCGCAGCCGTCGACGCTCTCAAGAAACAGAACGGCCCGAGCTGGGATGCCATAACCCCCGAGTACGTCGCGCGCATGCGCGCACAGAACCGCTTCAAGACCGGGCTGGAGATCGCCCAATACACGGCCGACATCATGCGGCGCGACATGGCGGAGTACGACGGCGACTCGTCGCTGTACACGCAGTCCCTGGGCGTATGGCACGGCTTCATCGGGCAGCAGAAGCTCATCTCCATCAAGAAGCACTTCAAGACCACGAAGAAGCGCTACCTCTACCTGTCGGGGTGGATGGTGGCGGCAATGCGCTCGGAGTTCGGTCCGCTACCCGACCAGTCCATGCACGAGAAGACCTCGGTGCCGGCCCTCATCGAAGAGCTGTACACCTTTCTTCGCCAGGCCGATGCGCGCGAACTCGACCTTCTCTTCACGAAGCTCGACGCAGCCCGTGCCGCAGGCGATGAGACTGCCGAAGAATTCATCCATTCCCAGATCGACAACTACGAAACGCACGTGGTGCCGATCATCGCCGACATCGATGCCGGCTTCGGCAATCCTGAGGCAACATACCTGCTCGCGAAGAAGATGATCGAGGCTGGCGCCTGCGCCATCCAGATCGAGAACCAGGTCTCGGATGAGAAGCAATGCGGCCACCAGGACGGCAAGGTCACGGTTCCGCACGACGACTTCATCGCAAAGCTCCATGCCGTCCGCTATGCGTTCCTCGAACTCGGGATCGAGAACGGCATCATCGTCGCGCGCACCGACTCGCTCGGCGCAGGCCTCACACAGAAGCTCGCCGTCTCGCAGACGCCGGGCGATCTCGGCGACCAGTACAACGCGTTCCTCGATGTCGAAGAGATCCCCTCGTCCGACCTCGCCGACGGCGACGTCGTCATCCGACGCGACGGCAAACTGCTCCGCCCGCGGCGGCTCGCCAGCAACCTGTACCAGTTCCGCCCCGGCACGGGCGAGGCCCGATGCGTGCTCGACTGCATCACCTCGTTGCAGAACGGCGCCGACCTGCTGTGGATCGAGACGGAGAAGCCCCACGTCGAACAGATCGCGGGCATGGTGGATGAGATCCGCAAGGTGATCCCGACCGCGAAGCTCGTCTACAACAACAGTCCGTCGTTCAACTGGACGCTGAAGTTCCGTCAACAGGCGTACGACCTTCTGGTCGCCCAGGGGGCCGATGTGTCGGCCTACGACCGCGCCGACCTGATGAGCGTTTCCTATGACGACACAGAGCTCGCACGCCTAGCCGACGAGAAGATCCGGACGTTCCAGAAGGATGGCTCGGCCCGCGCGGGAATCTTCCATCACCTCATCACCCTGCCGACCTACCACACGGCTGCGCTGTCGACGGATGACCTCGCCAAGGGCTATTTCGGAGACGAGGGGATGCTCGCCTACGTCACGGGCGTTCAGCGCCGAGAGATCCGCGAGGGCATCGCGACGGTGAAGCACCAGAACATGGCAGGCAGCGACATCGGCGACAACCACAAGGAGTACTTCGCGGGCGACGCGGCGCTCAAGGCGGGCGGCAAAGACAACACGATGAGCCAGTTCGGCTGAGCCACCTCGCGAGATCATCAGGATGCACGCCCGGAGGGGTCCGCTACAGTGAGCGACGTGGCACGGTTCCAGGCCTCTCCGGGCTCGCAGACCTCTCTGCGTGAGGCGAACCGCGCCCGCGTGATCGACAGCCTCAAGCGGTATGGCCGCCTCACACAGGTAGAACTTGCCGGCATCACGGGCCTCTCCCCCGCCACGGTGTCCAACATCGTGAAAGAGCTGACGGCAGCGGGCGTCCTGAACACGTCGATCACGTCGCGCAGCGGTCGCCGGGCAACCCTCGTCTCGCTCGCGCGTCACCTCGGGATCGTCGCTGGGGCGCACTTCTCGTCGCGGCACCTGCACATCGCGATCGCCGATGCGACCCGAACGATCGTCACGCAATCGACACTGCCATTGCCCGTAGATCATCGGCACGACGCCGAGCTCGACCGCCTTGCCCTGCTTCTGAGCGACATGATGGATTCGATCGGCGGCTCGCTGTCCGACATCCTGGCGATCGGTCTGGGTCTTCCCGCGCCGGTCGATCCACGAACCGGGCGGATTTCCGCCCCCGGCCTGTTGCGCGGATGGGAGGGCGTGGATATCGCGGAAAGCCTGTCGGCGCGCACGGGTCGCCCGGTCTTCATCGACAGCGAAGCGAACCTCGGCGGCCTCGCCGAGGCGCGGGAGGGGGCCGCGCGCACGTCCGCGTCGTCCGTCTACCTCCGGGTGGGACAGACGATCAGCGCGGGACTCGTCGTGGGCGGTGACCTCTTCCGCGGCGTGAATGGCAAGGCCGGTCAGATCGGGCACATCACCCTCGACGAGAACGGGCCCGTCTGTCGCTGCTCCAACCGCGGTTGCCTCGAGACATACGCAGGTGGCCCCGCCCTGCTGAGCCTGTTCGCGCCCGACGGCGGCTTCCGTCGCCTGGGCGACCTCGTGCAGGCCGCCGAACTCGGGGACGGCCGCGCACGTCGGGTGATCGCCGACGCGGGCAAGCACCTCGGCATCGCGGCGGCCAGCCTGACCAATCTCTTCGACCCCGAGGCGATCGTGGTCGGCGGCGAACTCGCCCGGGCCGGCGAGATTCTGCTCGCGCCGATGCGCCACGCCCTCGAGCGCGCCGCCCTCTCGGCTTCGGGTGAGCTGCCCGAAATCGTCGAGTACAGCTTCGGGGAGTGGACCGAGACGCGGGGCGCGATCGCGCTCGCGCTCGATCACGTGAGCGTCGATTCGGAGTCCGTCGCTCTTCCCGCGTGATGGCGACCCTAGACTCATCGCGTGTCGATGGGGATTCGCGATGGTCAGCCTGGCCGTGCTCGCACGGCGATCGCGTGCGCCTCGGCACTTCTTCTTCTTGCCGCGATGCTCACAGGTTGCAACGCGTTCGCGGGCGGAGCGGACAAGATCGGACTGCTGCTGCCCGATGCGAAGACCGCTCGCTACGAGAGCTTCGATCGGCCCTTCTTCGAGCAGCGCGTCGCCGAACTCGGTGACTACGAGGTTCTCTACGCCAACGCCGATCAAGACATGGGTAAGCAGCAGGAGCAGGCCGAGTCGCTCCTGGCCGCGGGGGTCTCGGTGCTCGTGCTCGACCCGGTTGATGCCGAGGCGGCCGTCAGCATCGTCAACTCCGCGTCGGGGATGGGCGTGCCCGTCGTGGCATACGACCGCCTGATCGCAGGTGGCGACATCGCGTACTACGTCTCGTTCGATAACGCGCTCGTCGGTGTGCTCCAGGCGCAAGCGCTCGTCAACGCGCTCGCGACCGGCGGCACCGGCGGGATTCTGATGGTCAACGGGTCCCCGACCGACAGCAATGCTCCCCAGTTCGAGGAGGGCGCCCTGAGCGTCATCAACTCCAGCCATCTGACCGTTCTCGCCTCGTATGACACGCCCGACTGGAGTCCCGATAAGGCGCAGGAGTGGGTGGCCGGGCAGGTGGCCCGGTTCGGGTCGCAGATCGAGGGCGTGTACGCGGCGAACGACGGCACCGCGAGCGGCGCCATCTCTGCGCTTCGCAGCGCGAACGTCGATCCCCTGCCGCTCGTGACGGGACAGGATGCCGAGCTGACCGCGATTCAGAGGATCATCACGGGGGATCAGTTCATGACGGTCTTCAAGGACGTGCGTCCCCAGGCGCGAAAGGCGGCCGAAGTCGCCGTCGCTCTGGCCCGCGGCGAAGAAGTGACGTCGAGCGTCGAGGTGAGCGGCATCCCTGCCACCCTGCTGATGCCGGTCGCCGTCACACAGAAGAACATCGCGGAGACGGTGCTCGCCGACGGCTTCTGGTCGTGGGAGCAGGTCTGCACGGAGGACTACGCCGAGGCGTGCGCCGCCGCCGGGTTGGTGGCACCGTGAGCCACGAGCGCATTCTGACCGTTACCGCCGCGACGAAGCGCTTCGGCGCGGTGACTGCCCTGAGCGCGGTGGACTTCTGGGTGGACGAGGGCGAGGTCGTGGCTCTGGTCGGCGACAACGGCGCGGGCAAATCGACTCTGGTGAAGATTCTGGCCGGTGTGCATGCGCCAGACAGCGGATCCCTCGAGTACGACGGGCGCGTCGTCTCGCTCTCCGACCCGGCGGACGCGAACGATCTCGGAATCGCGACCGTCTTCCAGGATCTTGCCCTGTGCGAGAACCTGGATGTCGTCGCGAACGTCTGGCTCGGACGCGAGCTCGTCACCGAGGGACGCCTCGACGAGGTCGAGATGGAGCAGCGCACCTGGTCTCTCCTCCGAGATCTCTCGGCGCGGATCCCGTCGGTGCGCGACCACGTGTCGACGCTGTCGGGCGGGCAGCGTCAGACGGTGGCGATAGCCCGCTCGCTCGTCGGCGAACCGAAGATCGTGATCCTCGACGAGCCGACCGCCGCCCTCGGCGTTGCGCAGACGGCCGAGGTGCTCAACCTGATCGAGCGACTGCGGGAGCGCGGACACGGTGTCGTGCTGGTCAGCCACAACATGGCGGACGTGATGGCGGTGGCCGATCGCGTCACGGTCCTGCGCCTCGGACGCAACAACGGCGTTTACAACGTGGCCGACATCACGACCGAGACTTTGCTCGCGGCGATCACCGGCGCTATGGAACCGACAGCATCCGCGCCGCCCCGCGTCTCCCGCACCGATCCCGCCGCGATCACCATGCCCGGCCACGCGGCGGACGTCGTGTCTCTCGCGGATCGCAATGGCCGACGACGGGGGCGGATCACATGAGCGCGTCCGAGTCCGCGCGCGAATCGCTCGCGATGGCCGGGTACCGCATCCGCGACGGTGCCACCGCACTCGTGGAGCGCACGCGTAGCGGAAATCTGGGAGTTCTGCCCGTCGTCCTCGGCCTGGCGCTGATCTGGACGATCTTCCAGATTCTCAACCCGGTGTTCCTCTCGAGCACCAACCTGGTAAATCTCACGCTTCAGTCCGCGGCGATCGGGACGATCACCCTCGGTGTGGTCATCGTCCTCCTGGTCGGCGAGATCGACCTCTCGGTCGGATCCGTATCGGGGCTGGCCTCGGCGGTGCTCGCCGTCGGCCTCGTGCAATCTCGCTGGCCCCTGATCCTCGCCGTGCTTGCCGGGGTCCTGGCGGGTACGGCCGTCGGGCTGCTGTACGGACTCCTCTACACACGATTCGGGATCCCGAGTTTCGTCATCACACTCGCTGGTTTGCTCGGCATCCTCGGGGTTCAGCTCTGGGTGCTCGGCGAGTCGGGTTCGATCAACCTGCCCTTCGACTCGTGGCTGGTGGTCTTCGCCCAGCAGATGTTCCTGCCCGCCTGGGCCTCGTACGTCGTGATCGTGCTGGCCGTCGCCGCGAATGCTGTCGCTCACCTGCGCACGGCGCGCCGCCGAGAGCGGGCGAACCTGACGTACCAGAGCACTCGCGCGATCGCGCTCCGCGCCATCGCGCTGCTCGGGGGACTCGGCGTTGCGGCGTGGTACCTGAATTTGTCGCGCGGCGTCGGACTCTCCTTTCTGTTCTTCGTCGGTCTCGTCGTCATCGCCGACTTCGCACTCACCCGCACCCGGTGGGGGCGGGCCGTCTACGCGGTCGGCGGATCGGTGGAAGCAGCCCGGCGCGCCGGGATCCGCGTCGACCGCATCTACGTCTCGGCTTTTGTGCTGTGCTCGACCTTGGCGGCGACCGGCGGAATCCTCGCCGCGGCCCGGCTTGCGGCGGTCAATCAGAGTTCGGGCGCGGCAGACACGAATCTGAACGCGATCGCCGCTGCGGTCATCGGGGGCGCGAGCCTCTTCGGGGGACGCGGGACCGCGTGGGCGGCACTGCTCGGCATCCTCGTCATCCAGTCGATCTCTTCGGGGCTGACGCTGCTCAACCTGGATTCGTCGGTGCGATTCATCGTCACGGGTGCCGTGCTCGTGTTGGCCGTGATCATCGATTCCACATCGCGAAAGAGCCGGGCGGCACACGGGCGGAACTGATCCGCCGGAAGCTCGATCACCTTTTTGCCTTCAGTTACTGAATCGTTGCGATCGCCCATCGGCAGTGTTCGTTCCTCGTTCTGAGCACATGGCCACTTTCTGGCCGGTCATCCTGCGCGTCATGCTCAACGAAACGAGCCTTCTCATCCTCTGAATCGATTCGGGAACGGTCCCATCAATTCTTGCGTTCAAGTCTTGACGTTAACGAGCCGCGTCGTCATGATCGACCTGCGGGGCACTGATGCCCCGGCAATCGCATATTCAGTGTGGAAGGGCGAAAGATGAAGAAGTCTCTGCTGCTCCCGGCGCTCGCCGTCGTCGGAGCCTCGGCGGTGCTCTTGGCCGGCTGTTCCGGTTCGGGTACCCCGTCAGCCTCGGAAGGCGGTGGCGGCGACGCCGCCGGACGGGCCTGCGTCATCCTCCCCGATGCCGCGTCCTCGCCCCGTTGGGAGAACTTCGACCGCAAGTACCTCCAGGAAGGTCTCGAGGCCGCGGGCTTCGACGTCGACATCCAGAACGCCCAGGGCGACGTCAACAAGTACTCCACGATCGCGGACCAGCAGCTGACCCAGGGATGCGGCGTCATGCTCCTCGTCGACTACCAGGGTGCGGCCGAAGCAGTCGCGACCAAGGCGAAGGCCGAGGGAATCCCGGTCATCGCCTATGACCGACCGTTCACGGGTGCCGACTACTACGTGTCGTTCGACAACGTCGAGGTCGGCCGCCTCGAGGGCCAGACCGTGCTCGACGGCCTCGAAGCCGCGGGCAAAGATCCCGCCACGTCCGTCGTCGTCTACATGGGTGGGGACCCGACCGACGGCAACGCCGCCATGTTCAAGGAGGGCGCCGCCGAGGTCATGGAGGCTGCCGGAATCGAGCCGGCCGCCGAGCCCCCGGGAATCTGGGACCAGGCCAAGTCGCAGACCAACTTCGAGCAGGCTCTGACCTCGCTCGGCGGCGTCGTCGACGGGGTCTGGGCGGCGAACGACACCAACGCAGCTGGTGTCATCAAGGTCCTGCAGGACAACAACCTGACGGGCGTTGCCGTCTCCGGTCAGGACGCCAACGTCGCGGGCCTGCAGAACATCCTTCTCGGCTGGCAGACCGCCACGGTCTACAAGCCCGTCAAGGATGAGGCGGACGCCGCTGTCGAGGTGGCGGTTGCGCTGCTCAGCGGTGAAGAGCCCTCGGCTGACGCGGAGCTCGACGACGGAACCCCGTACATCCAAGTCACGCCGATCCTGGTCGGACCGGACAGCGTCAACGACGTCATCGCCGCCGGCGACGCCGCCTACGACGACGTCTGCACGCCGGATGTCATGGCCGCGTGCGAGGAGTTCGGCGTCACGGCACCGTAGCTCGATCCATCCGGGGGCGTCGCATCGGCAGCACGATGCGGCGCCCCCGACAACGACCGCCAACACGACCAACGAAAGAGCGAAGATGCCAGACCCGATTATCGAACTGGTCGGAGTGAAGAAATCATTCGGACCCGTCTCCGTGCTGAAAGGGATCGACCTCAAGGTCTATCCCGGAAAGGTCACCGCGCTCGTCGGAGACAACGGAGCGGGCAAATCGACGCTCATCAAGGGGCTTGCCGGCGTGCAGCCCTACGACCAGGGCGAAGTACGCATCGACGGAGTTCACCGCGACCTGACCACGCCGCGGGAAGCGGCGGCGCTCGGCATCGAGGTCGTCTATCAAGACCTCGCGCTCTGCGACAACCTCGACATCGTGCAGAACATGTTCCTCGGCCGCGAGGAGCTCTCGGTCGGAACGTTCGACGAGGGACGGATGGAGAAAGAAGCATCCGACACCCTCCGCTCACTCTCGGTGCGCACCGTGAAGTCCGTGCGGCAGAGGGTCTCGTCGCTGTCGGGCGGCCAGCGGCAGACGGTGGCCATCGCACGAGCCGTCCTCAAGAAGGCTCGTGTCGTCATTCTGGACGAACCCACCGCCGCGCTCGGCGTCGCTCAAACCGAACAGGTGCTCAACCTCGTGCGTCGCCTGTCGGAGCAGGGGGTCGCGGTCGTCCTCATCAGCCATAACCTCGCCGATGTGTTCGAGGTCGCCGACGACGTCGCCGTGCTCTACCTCGGTCAGCTCGTCGCGCAGCTCGAGGTCTCGGAAACGACCCGTGACGATGTCGTCGGATACATCACCGGCACGAAGACTCCGCCCGGATTCACCATTCAAGAGACCAGCACCATCGCCACGGGAGGCGCAGAATGACAACGTCGTCCAAGGATGCGGCTCCGCCCCTCATGGGCGAGGGCATGATCGGATCCGGCATCGAGGGAGGCCTCGGCGACCAGATCCGGGCCTGGTGGCAGCGAGTGCGTTCCGGCGACATGGGTGCGCTTCCCGCAATCGGCGGGCTCGTCGTGCTCGGCGCGCTGTTCAGCCTGCTCAGCCCGTTCTTCCTCACGGAGCGCAACTTCGCGAACCTCATGAACCAGGCCGCGACCCTCGTGATGTTGGGGATCGCCCTCGTCTTCGTCCTGCTGCTCGGCGAGATCGACCTGTCGGCCGGTGTCACCGGGGGCGTTGCAATGGCCCTGTTCGTCGTCCTCAACGCGCAGTTCGGCGTGCCGTGGCCGCTGGCGCTGCTCATCGGCTTCGTGGTCGGCTTCGCCACCGGTGCGCTCATCGGATTCTTCGTCGCGAGGGTGGGGATACCATCCTTCGTCGTCACGCTCGGGCTCTTCCTCGGATACCAGGGGCTCGCGCTGCTCATCATCGGTGACGGCGGCCTGTATCGCGTCCAGGTTCCCGAGCTCGTCGCCATCCAGAACAGCAACCTGCCCGTCTGGGCGGGGTGGGCGCTGCTCGCCATCATGATCTTGATCTCGGGCGGGACGTCGTGGTGGGACCGGGCGCGACGCACTCGGGCAGGCGTTCCGAACCGAACGATCACGGTCGTCTGGATCAAGCTGGCCGCCATCTTGGTGATCGGCGGCATCGTCGTGTTCGTCCTCAACCAGGATCGTGGGCAGTCGGTCGTGGCCGTGCAGGGCGTGCCGGTGATCGTGCCGATCGTTCTGGCGGTGCTGTGGATCGGGACGTTCGTCCTCGACCGCACCAAGTTCGGCCGCTACATCTACGCGATCGGCGGGAACAAAGAGGCCGCGCGGCGCTCGGGCATCAAGGTCCGACTGATCATGTGGTGGGCGTTCGTGATCTGTTCCACGCTGGCCGTCCTGTCGGCACTATTCAGCGTGGCGCGTGTCGGTTCGGTCGACGCGACCGTCGGGCGGGACATCGTGTTGAGCGGTGTCGCGGCCGCTGTCGTCGGTGGCGTCAGCCTGTTCGGCGGCAAAGGGCGGCTCGTTCACGCCGCGATCGGGGCGCTCGTGATCGCGGTCATCACGAATGGGCTGGGTCTGCTCGGCCTTCCCGCAGGTATCAACCTGCTGGTGACGGGTGGCGTGCTGATCCTGGCCGCCACGGTTGACGCTCTCTCTCGTCTGCGGTCGGGGGGCGGTTCGCGAGTGTAGGGCGGCGCGAGGGCGGGGCGCGGGTCACGCGACTACGATTCAAGACGTGACCGAACGCGCTCCGCTCTCCCGCAAACTGTCCGCCATCGCCGAGTCGGCGACCCTCAAGGTCGACGCGAAAGCAAAGGCCCTCAAGGCCGCCGGGCGCCCCGTCATCTCCTACGCCGCGGGCGAGCCCGACTTCGCCACCCCTGAGTTCATCGTCGACGCCGCAGCCGAGGCCGTGCGCGACCCCGCCAACTACCGGTACACCCCCGCGGCGGGCCTTCCGGTGTTGCGCGAGGCGATTGCGGCCAAGACCATGCGCGATTCCGGTCTCGAGGTCGACCCCGCCCAGGTCGTCGTGACGAACGGTGGTAAGCAGGCCGTGTATCAGGCGTTCCAGGCCGTCGTGAACCCGGGCGACGAGGTCCTGCTGCCGGCGCCGTACTGGACGACGTATCCCGAGGCGATCGCCCTGGCCGACGGCGTGCCCGTCGAGGTCTTCGCCGGGGCCGACCAGGAGTACAAGGTCACGGTCGAGCAGCTCGAGGCCGCTCGCACGGAGCGCACGACGGTCCTCGTCTTCGTCTCCCCCTCGAACCCGACCGGCTCGGTCTACTCGCCCGAAGAGACGAAGGCGATCGGTCAGTGGGCCCTCGAACACGGCATCTGGGTGATCTCGGACGAGATCTACCAGAACCTCGTCTACGAGGGCGCCCGCGCCGTGTCGATCGTCGAGGCGGTGCCCGAGCTCGCCGGCCAGACGATCCTCGTCAACGGCGTCGCCAAGACCTACGCCATGACCGGATGGCGCGTGGGCTGGATGGTCGGACCGCGCGACGCGATCGCGCTCGCGTCGAACCTGCAGTCGCACCTGTCGAGCAACGTCAACAACATCGCGCAGCGGGCGGCACTCGCCGCACTTTCGGGTCCCCAGGACGAGGCCGAGGGCTTCCGGCTCGCGTTCGACCGTCGGCGCCGCTTGATCGTCGATGAACTCTCGAAGATCGATGGCGTCGTCGTACCCATCCCGCTCGGCGCCTTCTATGTCTATCCCGACGTCACCGGGCTGCTCGGGCGCGAATGGGGCGGCCGCACCCTGAACACCTCGCTCGAGCTCGCCGACTTCATCCTTGAAGAGGCCGAGGTCGCGGTCGTGCCCGGCGAGGCTTTCGGGCCGAGCGGATACCTGCGCCTGTCGTACGCGCTCGGCGACGAACAGTTGCTGGAGGGCATCCGGCGCCTCCAGCAACTGTTCGCCTGACCGAGCGGGCGCGCGAGCCGCTTCAGAACCGGGTGATGACGCTCCGCGCGGTTCGCCCCGTGCGGAGCTGATCGTAGGCCTCGTTGAGGTCGTCGATTCCGATCTCGACCGAAATAAGGTCCGTGAGGTTGAGCCGACCCTGCAGGAACAGCGAGGCGTAGAACGGGATATCGCGCTTGATGTTCGCGTGCCCCATGTAGACGCCCTGCACCTTCTTCTGCCAGCGCAGAAAGTCGTTCGGGTCGAGCTCGATCGTCGATCCCGCACCGTGGATACCGATCAGGCTGGCGGTGCCGCCGACGGCGAGCATCGCGATGGCCTGGAGCGCGGTGTCCTTCCGCCCGATCACCTCGAAGGCATGGTCCACACCCCCGTCCGTGAGCTGCTGCACCGCTGCGACGACATCGCCATCGCGACCGTTGACGACATCGGTCGCTCCGAACGCGCGAGCGAGTTCGAGCTTCTCGTCGTTCAGGTCGATGCCGATGATTCTCGCGGCACCCGCCAGGCGCGCTCCGCTGATGACGTTCAGGCCGACGCCGCCGAGACCGATCACCGCAACGGTCTGACCGGGACGTACTCCGGCGGAATTGATCGCCGCGCCCGCCCCCGTGATGGTGCCGCAACCGAGAACGGATGCCTCGGCGAACGGGACCGCCGGGTCGATCCCGACGAGCTGGTTCTCGTGCAGGAGCGCCTGCTCGGCGAATCCCGCGGTTCCCATCGCGGCCAGCACGGGCTCTCCGCGGCGGCTCAGGCGCGGGGGTTCATCCGGCGCACGCAGGGTCGCCTCGGGGTGCGCGCAGCGCACGGTATCGCCGCTGAGACAGGCGACGCACGCCCCGCAGAACTGCACCAGTGATCCGACGACGTGGTCGCCGACCGAGAACTCGGTGACCTCCGGGCCGATTCCCGCAACCACCCCCGCGATCTCGTGGCCGAGCACCATCGGCGGTTCCATTCCGAAGTTCGTCTCGGCGAAGTGCAGGTCGGAGTGGCACAGACCCGATGCCTTGATGTCGACTAGCACCTCTCGCCCGCGCGGCTCGTCGATGTCGATCTCTTCGACATCGAAGCCGGCCCCGAAGCCGTTGACGACCGCGGCCCTCATGCTCCCGCTCCCAGGATGACGTTGATCGACTTGGTGTTGAGGTAGTTGTAGAAGACCTCGTGGCCCTGCTCTCGTCCGAGTCCCGATGCCTTGTAGCCGCCGAAAGGCGAAGCAAGGTCGGGGGCGTACCCGTTCACGCCGATGGTGCCGGTCTGCACCGCGCGTGCCACGTCTCGGGCCGCTTCGATGTCACACGAGAAAACCGCCCCGCCGAGCCCGTACTTCGAGTCGTTGGCGATGCGCACCGCATCGTCGCGGTCCTGATATTCCATGACGGTGACGACGGGACCGAACACCTCTTCCTGGGCGATCTCGTCTTCCGGCGAGACTCCGGCCAGGATGGTCGGCTCATAGAAGTAGCCCGATTCGCCGGGCAGATCGCGTCCGCCGGTGAGGACCTGGGCGCCGCGTGCGCGAGCCCCGTCGACCAGACCGCGAACGCGTGAGCGAATGCGGTCCGAGACGAGCGGGCCGAGTTCGGTGGAGGCGTCTCGGGGATCGCCGAGTCGGAACGAGCGCGCCACGTCCACGAGTCCGTCCACGACCTCGTCCCGCCGCGAACGCGGCACAAGCACGCGCGAGAGCAGGAAGCAGGTCTGACCCGAGTTCATGAAGGAGTTACCGCGCAGCCCCGCCAGCGTGACATCGATGTCGGCGTCGTCCAGCACGATGGCCGCGGACTTCCCGCCGAGCTCGAGAGTGACCGGGATGAGCCGCTCGCCGCAGTTGCGGGCGATGATGCGGCCCGCGGCGGTCGATCCGGTGAATGCGATCTTGTCGACACCGGGGTGCTTCACGAGGGCGTCGCCCGTCTCGCGACCACCCGTGACGACGTTCACGACGCCCGGAGGGAATCCCACCGCCTCGACTGCCTCGGCCAGCGCGAGCGCGTCCAGCGGAGTCTCGGCCGCGGGCTTGATCACGACGGTGCACCCGACCGCGAGCGCGGGCGCGAGCTTGGCGGAGAGCAGAGACTGCGGATAGTTCCAGGGCACGATCAGGCCCGCGACACCCACCGGTTCGTACCGGATGGTCGAAGCACCGGGACCGGCGATGTTCGCCCGTTCCTCTTCGAACGCGAAGGCGCGGATGAGTCCGGCGAAGTAGCGCAGTTGGCCGGCCGGCATCATCCCGTTCACGTAGCGCGATAGGCCCGTCGGCTGACCGATCTCGTCGGTCACGAGGTCTGCGATGTCCGCGCCGCGACGCTCCAGTTCGTCCGCGAGACGCTCGAGCAACGTCGCCCGCTCGTCGGCGCTCATGCGCGGCCAGGGTCCGTGATCGAACGCTTCACGCGCCGCGCGAACAGCGGCGTCGATGTCGGCAGCGTCCCCGTCCGGGGCGGTTCCGACAATCCTTCGGGTGTAGGGGTTCTCGACCTCGATGCGGGCCGAAGTGTGGGGCGTCAGCCATTCTCCGCCCGCGAACAGGCGGTGATCGGAATGCGATGTCATCGTCGACATGGGGGCTTCCTCCTTTGGAATCCCTCTTGTTCTATACGACGCGGGCCAGCTTGTCATCAGCCTGACTGAAATTGGTCGATCGCGCTCTACAACTCCACGTCGATCAGGACGGGCTCCGGTTGCAAGAGCAGGCCGAACTCCGCCTGCACCCGCTGCTGGATGAATCGTGCGAGTTCCGCGATCTCGCCCGCCGTCGCTCCCCCGCGGTTCGTGAGCGCGAGCGCGTGTTTCGTCGAGAGTCCGGCCCGCGAGCGCGGCAGCGAGAACCCCTTGCGCAACCCCGAGTGTTCGATGAGCCAGGCGGCGCTCACCTTGACATCGGGAGCGGAGGTGGATGCAGCGGGCACAATGCCGTCGTACGACTCCAGGGGAATCACGGTGTCGACCTCGACATCCGGGCGCACCGGCCAGCGCGGGCACTCGGGGGGGAGCGTCCGGGCGAACGCAGCCGACACGATCGCGTTCTGGAAGAACGATCCAGCGCTCCGCGTGTCGGGGTCGGCACGGTCGTCAGGCAGGTCGTCGAGCACCATGCCCTTCGCTCGACGGGTCGCGAGCACACGGTGACGCACGTCGCGCAACGTTGCCGCCGCGCCTGGCTCGTACCCGAGGGCACGTCGCAACTGCTCGCCGCGCACGAGGCGCGGCGCGTCCCCGACCTCTTCCAACTCGAGGGTCACAGAGAGGATGACGGAGGGACGTTCGGCGACCGAGCCGTAGTGGGCTTTGAACACGGAGGTGCGGAAGCCGAGCCCGAGTTGCTCCACCGGCACCGTCTCGACATCGCCGGTCGTCTCGTCGATGAGCTCGACCTCGACGAGCGTCTGTTCGATCTCCTGCCCGTACGCGCCGACGTTCTGCACGGGTGCTGCTCCGACCGTTCCGGGGATTCCCGACATCCCCTCGATCCCGGCCAGGCCTTCGCGAACCGTGTGCGCGACGAGGTCGTCCCAGTCGTGTCCGGCCTCGATCCGCAGGCGGACATAACCCGGACGCGCCGAGGGTACCCGCTCGATGCCGCTCGTCAGGATCCGTACGACGGTGCCGTCATAGTCGGAATCACCCACGAACAGGTTCGAGCCTCCGCCGAGCACCAGCCATGGTTCACCCGTCGACCAGACTTCACGGAGCGCTGCAACCAGCTCATCACGGGTGGTCGCGGCGATCATGCGGGCGGGCCGTCCGCCCGTGCGAAGGGTCGTCAGCTTCGAGAGGGGAACGGGTTCGATGTCGGGCATGGGACTCACCCCAACCGAACGCGCACCTGCGCCTTGCCGAGCACGGTCGTTTCGGCATGCGAGACGACGAGGTCGATGCGCGCGGTTCGGGCGGCCTCGTCGACCTCGGCCACGGTCGCCACGACCCGAACGTCGGCGCCATCCTCGGCGTCGACGACGACGGGACGCGTGAAGCGCACACCGTAGTCGGTGATGTGGCCGGCGTCGCCGAGCCACGGCACGATCGTCGAACCCGCGAGGCCCATCGTCAGCATTCCGTGCGCCAAGACGCCGGGCAGCCCGACACGCGCCGCGACCTCGTCGCTGTAGTGGATGGGGTTGAAGTCCCCCGATGCCCCGGCATAACGCACGAGGGACTCTCGGGTCAGGTGGACGGTGCGCTCGGCGACGACCTCGCCGACGGTGGGAAGCAGGCCGGTCATTCTTCGCCGCCGATCAGCAGGATGGATGTCGCGGTCACGACATGAGCACCCGAGGCATCCGTGATCTCGGCTTCGCTCGTGACCATGGCGCCTTTGCCGATCGCACGGACCCCGGTGACGGCGAGTCGGCCGGTGAGCTCGTCGCCCGCGACGATCGGCCTCGTGTAGCGGAACTTCTGTTCGGCGTGAATCGTGCGCTCGAGGACGACGCCCGAGTCGGGTTCGGCGAGCAATTGCTGCAGGGTGTGATCTTGGATCACCATCGCGAAGGTCGGCGGCGCTACGACATCCGTGTACCCGAGCGCTTGTGCCGCTGCGACATCCGTATGCGAGGGGTCCGTGGCGAAGACGGCGCGGGCGAACTCGCGCACCTTCTCCCGGCCGACGAGGTACGGCTGCGTCGGCGGGAAGTCACGACCGACGAGCTCGGGGTTCACTGGCACCCCGCCATCCTATGATGGCGTACGGGGGCTACTTGGATCGCCCGCGGATTGCCCGCACCAGGATCTGGACGGTGATGAAGAAGAGGAACACCGCGAAGATGATGTTCGCCGAGAAGGGATCGATGCTCTTCGTGATGATCGCGCCGAGCGCTGTGGTCGTGCACGCCGAACCACCGACCAGGGCAGCCCCCAACAGGTTCACGTTCCGACGGCCGAGGTTGCCGATCGTGCCCGAGATTGCGGTCGGGATGATCATCAGCAAGCTCGTGCCGCGGGCGATCAGGTCGCTTGTGCCGAAGATGAGCAGCAAGGCGGGAACGACGACGATGCCGCCTCCCACGCCGAGGAGTCCCGAGAGGAGCCCCGTGATGAGTCCGAGCGCGATCAGTCCGAGGACGGTCACCACACTGAGCTCGAACGGCTCGCCCCGGCTGGGGATGACGAGGAAGAGGCTGACGATGACGACGACGAGGAACGCGGCGAAGCCGAACTGCAAGACACGCACCGGCACCCGAGGCAGGAGCCACGTGCCGACCTGAGCGCCGATGACCGCCCCACCGGCCAGGATCAGCGCGGGGATCCAAGCGACATCGCCGCTGAATGCATAAGAGATGACGCCGACGCTCGCCGCGGGGATGATGGCCGCAAGCGACGTACCGGCCGCGAGGCGCTGCGGATAGGCCAGCAGCAACACGAGGAGCGGGACGATGACGATGCCGCCTCCGACGCCGAACATCCCCGACAGCAGACCGGCGAACAGACCGACCGAGATGTGCAGGATGACCCGTCCCGGCGTCCACCTGTAGCCCTCGACGATGTCGCCATCTCCACCGGTTGCACCACGTCTTGGCATTGCCCGACCTCTCTGCCCACGCGGGCACACCAGGAAAACCCTAGTCCAGGCACGACCGTGCGCCCGCCGCGCTCAGGCGTCAGGCGTCCGCGCTGGTGACGACGAGTCGGCGGGTGCGCCCAGGGCCGTGAGCTGCGCCGAGATTTTGCGTACCTCGGCCCGGGTGGCCGGCTGGTACTCCTCGTGACCGGCGGTCGCGCGCTCGGCGACCCACGATGCCAGTGTCGCGGTGCTGATGCCCAGCACGGCGACCCCCGAGAGCATGAGGATCACGGCGACGACGCGGCCCGCGACCGTCACGGGCGTGAAGTCGCCGTAGCCGACCGTGGTGATCGTCACGAACGCCCACCAGATCGCATCACCGAAGTTGGTGATATTCGCGTCGGGGGACGCCCGCTCGGCCTCGAGCACCGAGAGCGCGGCGATGTAGACGACGATCAGCGCGGATGCGACGCCGTAGATCATGAGGCGGGCACGCAGCGCGTCGCCCGCGCTCCGGCCGAACGGATGGAACAGCGTCAGGACGCGGAGCAACCGGAGGGGCTTGAGGGCGGGAACGATGACGACCGCGAGAGCGAAGAGATGCGCACGGAACCACACGCCCTTCTTCGGCGCGAGCGAGAGCTGTACCAGATAGTCCGCGACGAACATGATCCAGGTGACGAAGATGATCGTGGCCGTGACGACCCGCGGCATTCCCCGGAGCTCACCGATGACCTGCCACGAATACGCGGTTATGAACGCGAACGATGCCACGATCAGTGGCCAATTGGTCAGCTTGTGCCACCGTTCTGGGGTCATGTCCGAATTCTCTCGGATGCCCGGACACACGTCCGCGCAACTCGCCCGCAACGGGTGCGTAACACTCCGACGAATTATCCACAAGTGTCCCCCTTTCGGTGGACAGTAGGTGAACGGTTTTGCTAGGTTACGAGAACCCGATCTCAACGGTGTGACGTGGGGACTGATCACCGTGTCTTATTGCTATGCGATCTGATCCGCGCCGAAATGCGCGTGTTTTTTCGTGCCATGAGACGAATGTTCGTGGGGAATCAGGATAGCCCTCTCGTGTCGACGGCTGGGGAAGACGACGACGCGAGAGGGCCCTTCTGTGCACGGCTCATGTCGCCCATGGAAGGGCGGATGAGCGAGGGTCCGCTAGTCGCGTGACATCAGGGTGGTGCGGGGCGGACCGCGGTGCGGAATGGGGACAGGGCGCTCAGATCTGGAGCGCGCCTCGCGCCGCTGCAGGTCGCGAATGACCGCGACCGGCGAGCTGTATCGCGCGGGGAAAGGCAGATCGAGGAGCCACTCGACCTCTACCTCGTCTGCGTCAACCTCGTAGATGCGCGCGACGGTGCGGCGTGGATCTCCGAGCGGACGTCCCAAGTCGAGGACGACCCACATCATCGTGGTGGTCGGCTGCAACGCGTAGTGCGGATTGTGGATGCTGGACATGGTTCTCCAACCGTTGTCCGTCCAGTGTGCGGCGGCACTTCGGCATCCCCGCACCCCTTGACAACGGGGCGCGTTCATGTCTCAGACGACTGTCTCAACCGAGCCGGTCGCCCTTCGCTGCGGCGTACACCGGATCGGTCACACCGCCCGAACACGCGTAGCGCTCGATGTCCCAACCCGCCAGCGTGGCACCGCCGCGATAAGCGGCCTCGAAAAAGTCGAGGATCGCGGCGGCCTGGTCGGGGGCGTCGCGAACGGCTGCTAGCGGGTAGACCGCGAGGTGACTGGCGCCTCGGTCGAGCCACTCGGCTCCGGCTGGGAGCGCACACGAGCTGATCCTCGCAGGCTCGGGCGACGCATAGGAGTAGAACGCCGGGGCAGGGTAGGACTCATCCCCGAACCAGAATCCGAAGCTCACGACTTCGCGCGAGTAGGCCTCACGCGTGACGGAATCGGATGTGGCGTCGTGCGCGACGATCGTGTCCGAGAAGCGCGTGGCTGCGATGTCGAACGTGTGCCAGAAGTGGTGCACCGGGCTCGTCTTCCCCGAGAAGCGTCCGCAGAACTCCTCGAGGATGAGGTTGACGTGCGACAACGTCTGCCAATACGTGGCGACGGCGTCCTCATCGTAGGTTGCGTGCTCGGTGTCATCCGCGAAACGCCGCCCGGCATCGGGGAGGTCGAAGGGGGTGGCTTCGACGATCGGGGATGGGTCCACGCCTGCCCTCGTCAATACGTCGACGAACGCCGAGTGGAATCCCGCGACGCTCAACCCCCGCAGGCTGAACGACTCCCTCCGCCCATCGGTCGTCGCGACAACGAGCCGATGTTCGATGAAGTCGAAGTCGACCGCGAACACCGGGTCCGAGCCCATCGGTCGGGTTGTTATCCCGGCTCCGGTGACGTGGAACGGGACGTTCCACCAGTGGTTGCGTCGTGGGCTGTCGGCAAGGCGCAGCTTCCCGACGATCTGCAGGTAGCGGTGGAGTGTCTCCTTCGTGTCACGCCAGGACTCGTACGGCAGCTCCGGCAGCGCCATCATGTGAGTTCGTCCGCCGTAGCAGTCATAGCAAGTGTTGTAGACCTCGTCCGACCACGTACGCTCCGGCCGCGGCTCCGGCGATGAGCAATGTCAGCGTTACGAGCGCCAGCGCGAGCCCATCGATCGGCAGCTCGCCGTCGGCTACGAGACCATCGTGAGCACGCCGATACCGAACGGATGCGCGAACATACCCGGCACCTGCGGCGACAACACCGATCATCCCCACCGTGACGGCCGCGGCGGGTCCGATGACCTCTGCCGAAAAGCGAACCACGACTGCGCTTGCCACCGCGAGCGCTAGGCACGTGCGTCGCCACGCGAGCAGGGTCCGCTCCGGCTGAAGCCCCGGGTCGAACGGAGCGTGTCCCGCACTCACCAGAAAAAGCCCAGCGTCAAGAGCACGACCGCCACGATGATGCCTGCCACGATCACGAGGCTCACGCCTGTCGAAGGGAGTGCCCGATCTTCACGTAGAGCGCGTTCAGTACGCAGCCAGGACAGCCACGCGTGCGCGGCAGCGACTACCCCCAGGACAACGAAGACAACCGCCGCGGCCAGGCGGAATCCGGCCGAGACAGGAATCTGGAGCGCCTCGAGTGCGACTCCGGCGGCGAGCAGCGCGAGCGACGTACGGATCCAGGCCAGGAAGGTGCGTTCGTTCGCAAGGCTGAACCGCGGGTCCGGCTCGGACCCGCGGTTGTACAGAGAACGGGGGAAACGATTCGTCATGGTGTTGTCGTCGACTGTACCGGTCCGCCGGGGGTCAATCCGTGAGGGTCGGCTCGGACAACTGAGGCAGAACCCGCTTGATCACATCGGTCAGGGTCACGACGCCGACCATCGAGCCAAGGTTCTCCACGACCGCCAGTTGTACCCGGCTCTCGCGCATCTGGCGCAGCACGTCGTAGACCGGGGTGGCCGCGTCCAGCCGCAGCGCAGGTCGCGCGAAGGCGGCCGCCGGGGAGCCATCGTCGGCGAGCAAAGTGTCGCGCACGTGCACAACCGACTGCGCGTTGCCCGCGGCATCCGTGAGCAGAATCCGGAGGTGGCCCGAACGCTGCGAAGCGGCACGCACCTCGGCAACGGTTGCGCCGCCTGCGACGGACGTTGGGTGGCCATTGTTAGACGTGATGCCTTCGGCGGTGAGGGTCTGCAGAGCGATGACGCCGGTGATCTGCGTGCGCAGCTCGGGCTCGAGAACGCCCACCTGAGTCGAGTACTCGACGAGGTGCCTGATCGTGTCGGCGTCGCGGCCACCCACCGCCGCTTTGTCGACGGGTTCGACACCGCTTCGGCGGACGAGTGCGTTCGCGATCTGATTGATCCACAGCAGGAAGGGCCGGAAGAGCCAGATGAAGGCGCGTGCCGGGATCCCGATGAGCTTGGCCGAACGCTCGGGATGGGCGATCGCCCAGGACTTCGGCGCCATCTCGCCGATCACGAGGTGCAGGAACGTCACGACCAGCAGCGACAGCGCGAACGCTGCCCCGCCCGCGAGCCATTCGGGCGCACCCCACGCCGTGAAGACCGGGCCGAGCCATCCGTCCACGAACGGCTTCGTGATGGCCCCGAGTGCGAAGGTACAGGCGGTGATACCGAGCTGGGCGCCGGCGAGCATGATCGTCAGTTCGTTCATTCCGCGAAGCGCCGCGCGCGCGGACGCGCTCTCGGGAGCCATCTCTTCCAGCCTGTGCCGGCGGGCGCCGAGAAGGGCGAACTCGATAATGACGAAGAAGGCACTGAGCGCGATCAGCGCGATGGTCACCAGGATGACGAGACCGGCGCTCATCGGTCGACCTCCTCATCGTCAGCGGGAGCCGCGGGCGCGTTGTGCTCGCGCTCGTGCTCCTGTTCGCGGGAGTACGGCTCTTCGCGCAGCGAGATGCGCACGGTCCGGGGCACGAAGCGTTCGATCTCGACGACCTCGATGTCGATGATCCGCACCGTCTGGACGTCCTTGACCAGGTCCGCTCCCTCAACGGGCAGGCGGACTTCGATCCGCTCGCCGATCTCGGGTAGACGCCCGGCCTCCGCGATGACGAAGCCCGCGATCGTCTCGTAATCACCGCGGGGAAGATCACGCCCCACGGATCGCTCGACCTCGTCGATGTGCACGTCTCCGTCCATCACCCAGACACCGTCCGCGTCCTGTTCCGATCCGGCGACGTCATCGGGATCGTGCTCGTCCGTGATCTCGCCCACGAGTTCTTCGGCGAGATCTTCCATCGTGAGAACTCCCGCGAACCCGCCGTACTCGTCGATCACACACGCCATTTCGTTTCGGGTCTTCGTGAGCAGCGCCAGCGCGTCGGGCAGAGCCATGAGAGTCGGCACGACCAGCGGATCGCGCGTGATCGCGGTCACGGGGCGCGGGTCGCTCGCGTCGGTACCGAGCACATCGGCCAGGTGGACGACCCCGATGGGTTCGCCGTGGTCACCGATCACGGGGTAGCGGGTGTGCGCGCGGGACATGAGAGCACGAACGTCCGCGACCGTCGCGTCAGGCGTGACGGTGTCGACGCGGACGCGCGGAATCATCGCGTGTTCGACATCACGATCCGGGAAGTCGAGGATGCGATCGAGCAGCACCGCCAGTTCTTCCGGGAGGTCGCCGCTGGCGCGGGAGTCCTCGATGATGTTCTCGAGATCCTCGGCCGTCGCGCTCGCATCGACGTCGTGCACGGGTTCCACGCGCATGAGCCGGAGCACCGCGTTCGAGGACGCGTCGAAGAACCGGATGAGCCATCCGAAGACCGTCAGGTAGATGAGGGTGGAGCGCGCGAGGCCGCGTGAGAGCGGATCGGGGTTCGCGATCGCCAGGTTCTTCGGGTAGAGCTCGCCGAAGAGCATCTGGACGACCGTCGCGAGCACGAGCGCGCCGACGGTTCCGATCGTGATGCCCACGGCGGCGGGGATGCCGACGCCGCCCAGCAGCACGCCGAGGGATTCGCCGATGAAGGGTTCGGCGACATAGCCGACCATCAGGCCGGTGACGGTGATGCCCAACTGGGCCCCCGACAGCATGAACGAGGTGCGCTTGGTCACGGCGAGCGCCCGCTTGGCGGATGCGTCGCCCGCTTCGGCCCGTGCGCGCAACTTCACGCGGTCGACCGACATGTACGCGAACTCCTGCGCCACGAAGTAGCCGTTGGCGGCGATGATCGCTGCGGTCAGAGCCAGGCCTGCCAGCAAAAGAAGAAGCGCGGCGATCATCGATTGATCACCACGCTCGGCGGGGAATCGAACCCGCGCAGGCGGGTTCGGAAGGGCGAATACGGTCTATGGCTGGGGTCGTCGGTCGACGACGCGGCAGTCAGGGTGGTGTGCACGGTGTGCTTACGCCTCCGGGGATCGTGGTTTTCCAGGCTAGCGGGCGAGCTCTTTGCCTTGCCGAGAGAGTGCTGGACGCGGTGAACGCTCGACCACCAAGATGGGGAGTCTGAGCTCGACGGACGGGGGCCCGCGATCACGACTCAGCATGATTCCACCGATGGGCTGTCCGACCTGGACGACCTGATGCGCGATGAACGGGCGGCACCCGAGTGGCGCGTGCGGGCGGATCCCGCGATCCGGCGACGTCGCCGCCGGAGGGGTTGGTTGATCGTCGCGATCATCCTCGCGGTCGTGCTCGCGTCCACCGGCGGCTACGTGGCCTGGGCACTGAACGCTCCTCTCCCTGAACCCGTCGTCGAGTGGCAGACACCGGATGTCTCGGTTCCGCCGGCCGCGCCCATCGCCATGCCCCTCGAGGGCGCCGCTGCGATCAGCGTCGCTGGCGCCGACGACTATCTGGGCCCTGAAGCCGCTGGTATCTGGAAGTCGAGTGGCGCAGCGGATCCCCGGCCGATGGCGAGCATCAGCAAGCTGATCACGGCCCTCGTGATCTTGGACGCGAAGCCCCTCGCGAGCGCGGACGACCCCGGTCCGACAATCGCTTTCGACGAGGCCGACCGCGATCTGTTCGACAAGTACTACGTGCTCGGGGCGACGGTCGCCGAGATGCCCCGGGGCAACTCAATGTCACTGCACGACGCGCTCGCGACGATGCTGATTCCGTCGGCGAGCAACTATGCCGAGGCGGTGTCGACCTGGGCGTTCGGTTCGCAGGGAGCTTTCGTGAGCGCGGCGCAGCGCTGGCTCGCGGATAACGGGCTGACCGGCACGACGATCGTCGAACCCACGGGCCTCAGTGCCCGCAACACGAGCACCCCGAGCGACATGATCGCGATCGGGAAGATCGCCGCCGCCAACCCCGTGATCGCGCAGATCGCGGCGACGCGTTCCCTCACGCTGCCGGGTCCGGGGAGGATGTTGAACACGAACGGCGTGCTGGGCACATCCGGGATCACCGGACTCAAGACGGGAACGCTCGGCGAGAACGACTACACCCTGCTGTACACGGCGACCCTCGATGTCGGCACGGGGCAGCCACTCAGCGTCACCGGGGTGATGCTCGGCGGGTTCTCACGAGACTCCGTCAGCGCCGGGGTCGTCTCGCTGCTCGACAGCATCCGCGCGGGGTTCCACAACGTACCGCTCTCTGAGCGCGGCCAACAGGTCGGCACGTACACGACGGCATGGGGATCGGCCGGACGGATGATCGTCCTCGATAGCGCGTCGATCCTGACCTGGTCCGACACCCCCCTCGCCGTGACCATGGACACATCGGCGCCCGAGACATACGAGGACGGCGAGTCCGTCGGAACCATCACCTGGAGCGCCGGTCCGAACACCGCGACCATCGATGTGACCCTCGAGGGCGGGATCGAGCAGCCGACCGCCTGGTGGCGCCTCACGCACCCCGGCGAGCTCGGATAGCCGGATGGCGGGATCGTGACGATCTGTTCACCCGGGGACGATTGCGGGTGGGAGCCGGCAGCCGCATCCTGAAGGCATGTGGGGATACGTACGCGAAATGCTGGATCGCTCGAGCATCGGTGAGATTTTCGGCACAGCGGTGATGTTCGTCGCTGTGGTCGCGCTCGTCTGCTCGGCCATGATCTATGCGTCCGGGGATGAGCTCGCGTTCTTCGGTCTGCTGGCGGCCTTTGCTGTCGGCACGACGGGCGTAGGGATACACATCGCGAGTCGCGAGGCGCGGTTGCGCCGGGCGGGAAACTGATCCATTCCACCG
>NZ_HG779691.1:15032-20920 GCF_000582705.2 Microbacterium sp. C448 | reverse complement strand
CCCCGTGATCACACACGGAATCTCTTCCCCCCGCGCCGCCCACGCCACCGCAACGTCGAATGCGTGTGCACCACACCACCCACATCCGGCATGTTCCGATACACATACGCATGCGCCGCGGTATCACTCGACGGAGAACGATCACTCCCCGGCGTCCCGGCGATGACGTTCCCATCCAGATCGCACAGAATCATGTTCTCCGGAGCGAGATCGTCATACGACACACCACTGGGCTTGATCACGAACAAGTCCGCCCCGGGCACACGACCCGACACATTCCCACCCGTCCACACCACCAAGCCGTAACGCACCAACTCCGCATGCAGCGCGGCGACCTCGATTCGGGTGGCGGCGATCGCTGCCTCGACGGAATTCGGGTCTTCGGTCGTGCTCACGGGGGCTCCATCGGTCTCGCGGCGGTCGCCTCGGGTTCGAGCGACCCTCACGATGTTACCGGTACCATCCGATTTGCGCGAGAGTCCGTCCGCCGCTGGGGAGTTCGTTCAGTCGCCGAGCGGAATCGCAGAATCGCGCACGACGAGCACCGGAGGCTCAGCGAACGCCTCCCCCGGCGCGCCGACGACCTCAGCGACCACCCGCCGCGCTTCGGACGCGAGGTCGAGTCGCACCGTCGTCAACGCGGGCAGGTAGAACGCGGAGTCGGGATTGTCATCGAACCCCACGACCGAGACCTCGCGGGGCACGTCGATGCCCTGAGCACGCAGTCCCGCCATCAGACCGAGCGCCATCTGATCGTTCGCAACGGCGAGCGCAGTGGGCGCCTGTGCGCGCCCGAGGGCTTCGGCGACCGCCTCTGCGAGCGCATACCCGGCAGCAGCACTCCAGTCGCCCTCCCACCGGTCGGCGAGGGTCAAGCCTGCGGAGTCAAGCGCGTCAGCCACACCCCGGGAACGAGCCGTCGCCTCGAGCCAGTCACCCGGGCCCGCGACCTCCGCAATTCGTCGATGCCCGAGGTCGATCAGGTGCGCCACCGCGAGTGCCGCGCCCGCCGACTGAGTCGCCACACCGGTGCCGCCGTGCAGGGCGACGATCGGAACACCGGGCGCCGCCGCGGTGGCCGCCTCGAGCGTGCGCGTGTGGGGTGCGACGAGCACGATGCCGTCGACGCCCTGCGCGAGCAGGTGCTTTACCGCGGCTTCGACCGACGACGCATCCGCGGCGTCCGCGTAGGCCGTGGCGATCCAGCGCCCTCCCGTTCGGGCCGCCGCCTCGAGAGCGGCGACCCCTTCGGCGGGTCCGTAGAGGGCGGCATCGGATGCCACGACGCCCAGGGTGCGCGATGTGCTGGTGCCCAGGGCTCTCGCGGCGTTGTTGATGCGATAGCCGAGCGCCTGGATCGCATCGAGTACCCGCTGACGCGTTTCGGGGCGGATGTGCGGATGACCATTGAGCACGCGCGACACCGTCTGCGTCGATACTCCGGCGTGCGCGGCGACGTCGCGGACCCCGACGGCGCGCACGGGGGCGGGCTGCGTCATCTGTCATCCCCTCCTTGGGCTGTGCCTCAGCGTAGTGATAGTACATGTGTACTATTTGTTTGCTTCTGCCGTAGCTTTTCATCGTATCTTTGTGCTACGCTCGATCTGTGATCGAAGTCCTCGAGCATCCGCAGACATCGTCGACGAGCGTGTCCATGGAAGAGTCGCTGGGCTTTCTGTTCGATGATCTCCAGGGTGATCAGTTCGCGTCGATCCGGCACGATGCGCGTCGTGCGGCCGGTATCGCGGAGGCGATCGAGATCGCGCGTCGGCATCCGTACGTCTACACGGACATCGTCGGGCGAGACGGCGAAGACCTGGCCGAGCGTGGGGTTCTGCTCGATCTGTCTCTGCGTCTGAACGTGTCCGAGCAGACCCTCCGGTCCCACGCGTACACGGCATCGGCCGCATCCGAGTCGTTGCCGTGGCTGTGGCGTCGCGCCCTCGACGGCTTCGCGCCTCTCGTACTCGTCGATGCGGTCGTCGCGGGAGCCGCCCGGCTGCGTGCTGCGGACGGTGCCTCTCCCGAAGAGATCGCGGAGGCCGAGTCGGCCATCGCTGAACTTGACGCAGCCACATCGGAGTGGGTCCTGTCCTGCACGCGCGCCGCATTCCGCGCACGCCTCAAGCGGCTGCTCGAGCGCCTCGACACCCGTCGCTCCGAGGTACGCCACGCCGCTGCAATGCGCGATCGTCGCGTCTGCATCGAGCACGTCGACGACGGGATGTCGTGGGTCTCTGCCCTCGTACCGACCGTCGACGCGGTGGCCCTCGGTCGTCGCCTGGACGCGACCGCAAAGGCGACGTCGAAGGATATCCGCGAGCTGCGCACCCGCGATCAGATCCGCGCCGACCTGTTCGCGTCATGGTTGAAAGGCGACGGGACGGCGACCGCGGTCAAGACGAAGGTCTTCGTCACCGTGCCGGTTTCCCTGCTCGCGGGAGAGGGGACGACGGCGGGCGCAGGTGGCGACCTCGCAGCCCGGCTGGCCGGGCTCCCCCGCGAGGATGCGGAGCTCGTGGGTCACGGTCCCATCGATCCACTCACGGCCGCTCAGCTCTTCAGCGATGCCAAGGCCTTTCACCGCGTGATCACGGATCCGGTACGCGGGGTCGTGCTCCAGATGGACCGCCGCACGTATCGCCCGACAAAGGCGCAGCGGGATTGGCTCGTCCTGCGATACGGAAGGTGCGCTCGCGATGGCTGCACGCGCCTCGCCCTCGACGCCGACATCGATCACGACAAGCCCTGGGCTCTGGGAGGGAAGACCGACGAGGTCAACCTGCGCCCGCTCTGTCCTCCGGATCATCAGCACCGGCACATCACCAAGTTCCGGTTCATCACACGAAGCGACGGCACGGTCAGGGTGGAGACTCCCACGGGATACGTGAGTTCCGCTCCGCCGCCGTTCTGACCGAGCGCGCTTCACCCGCCCTCGCACGGCACCCGTGTGCGAGCCTGGAGACATGCGCATCGCTCTCACTGGTTCCTCCGGCAAGCTCGGTTCCGTCGTCCTCAATGAACTGCGCGCCGCCGGGCACGACGTCATCGGCATGGATATCGTCGGGCAACGCGGGCCCGGATTTGTTCGTGTCGACCTCACCGACTACGGCCAGGTGGTCGATGCCCTCACCGCCGTCAACGACCAGCACGACGGCTTCGACGCGGTGGTCCACCTGGCTGCCATCCCGGCTCCCGGCATAGCGCCCGATATCGCGACGTTCCACAACAACATGCCGAGCACGTTCAACGTCTTCTGGGCTGCGATCCGCCTGGGCATCACCCGGATCGTCTACGCATCGAGCGAGACCGTGCTCGGTCTGCCCTTCGATGTGCCGCCGCCCTACATCCCGGTGGACGAGGAGTACCCCGCCCGCCCTGAGTCCGTCTATTCGCTGGTCAAGCACCTCGAGGAGCAGCTCGCGATCGAGCTCGTGCGGTGGCATCCGGATGTCTCGATCACCGCACTGCGCTTCTCGAACGTGATGGTGCCCGAAGATTACGAGGCGTTCCCCTACGACGCCGACCCGCGGGATCGCAAGTGGAATCTCTGGGGCTACATCGACGCGCGCGACGGCGCCCAGGCCATCGAGCGCGCACTGCAGGTTGCTCCCCCGGGCTTCGACCGCTTCATCATCGCGGCGGCCGACACCGTCACGACCCGGCCGAACGCCGAGCTCCTCGCCGAGGTCTTCCCCGACGTGCCCGTCCACGGCGACCTCGGCGAGCACGACACGATGCTCTCGATCGTGAAAGCACGGCGCCTGCTCGGCTACGACCCCCAGCATTCCTGGCGCGACTGACCCCTACTCGCCTCCGTCGAACAGACCGCCATCCAGGACCCAGTTGTATCGCAACCGCAGCGCACGCTCGGTGCTCGCGACGAGAGTCGCGACGACCAGCGAGATGTTCGCCCACGCCGGCAGATGAATAGGGCTCGCGAAGGTGCCGATGTTGTCGGCGATCAGCGGAATGTGTGAGATCTCGTCGATGATCTGCGGCACACCGAGAACGAGCGCGATCACGAGGATGATCAACGACGCGGACCCTATCGCGCGACTCAGGACAGGGTGAGCACGCTCGAGACGAGCACGACGACCCTCTGCGGAGGCCTGATCGGGAGTGAGCTGCCGCTCCGAACCATCCGGGGTGACGTAGTGACACCGTTTGATCCCGAAACCCGAGACAACGACCTCGATCTTGCCGCCGGGCACGGTGAACGTCGCCGGAAGTTTCGACGTCGCCTCATGGACTCCGTCGCGGTAGAGCTTCGCGAGTACGGTGCCGTTCGAGTCGCCTCCGTGGCGGACGTCGACCGTCCACGTCTGACGGGAGCCGTCCGGACTGACAAGACCCAGATGGAAGACGGAGCGCGAGAACAGCTGCCACCAACGAAAGCGAGGTAGTGGGTGCCCATCTCCGGGCTTCACCGACCTTTTGAGCATGTGCTTCAGACTCCCACGACGTAGGTCATGGCCGCCCAGATCGACACCGTGGTCACGGTTGTCCAGACGACGATGGCCACCGCCTGCCAGAGCAAGACCCACCCTCGCCGAGTTCCGCTGGCGACCAAGATCGCGGACGTGAACTGCGTCGGGATCGCGAGGGGGCCCAGGATGCTCGCGCCGGGCACGCCGAACCGAACCAGCCACCGCTTGAAACGCTGACGCCCCTTCGACTCTGACTTGCTGGGCGCCGCGTCGTCCTGAGAAGCGCTGGCGCGGTTGACGACGGCGGTCCGCGCCCTCGACGTGAGCAGCACCACGACCAGAACACACAAGAAGTTGCCGGATGCCGCGGCGATCGCGGCGACGATCGGATTGAGCCCGCCGACGATTCCGATCATTGCCGCGACCTCGCCCTCGACGAACGGAATGGTCCCGGCGAGCATCACGATGAGAGGGCGGAGGATCTCGGGGACCTGCGCGACCATGTCCTGGAAGTTGGTGACGAGCTCCTGAAGAGGGTTCATGATTTACGAGTAGAAACCGTGTTCCGACAACACAGTCAAATCGGGCAGAATCGACCGGATGGCATGGAGCACACGCGAGCTCGCGGATCTCGCCGGTACGACCGTCAATACGGTGCGGCACTATCACCGCGTCGGGCTTCTCGACGAGCCCGATCGGATGTCGAACGGGTACAAGCAGTATCAGGTTGAGCACCTCGTGCGGCTGCTGCAGATCCGGCGTTTGAGGGATCTGGGCGTACCGATCGAACAGATCGAACAGGTCGGACAAAGCGGCGATACGTCCTCGCAGGCACTAGAAGCCATCGACGCGGAACTGGCGTTGAGCATCGAGCGCCTACAGCGTGCGCGAGCCGAGATCGCCGCGATCTTGCGGGGCTCCTCGGCGACCGACGTTCCGAGCGGCTTCGAACATGTCGCCGCCGGGCTGTCCACCTCAGACCGGGCGCTGATCCTCATCTATGAACAGTTGTACGACGAGGACGCGATGGCGGACGTACGACGGATGCTCGAGGCCGAGCGCGACCAGGCGACCGAGGACTTCGATGCGCTCGCGCCGGATGCAGACGAGGATGAGCGACGTCGACTCGCCGAGAGATACGCGGTGACCCTGGCGCGCGCCATGGCCGACTATCCCTGGCTGATGAGTTCGCCGGGTGCGCACTTCTCAAAGGCACCGAAGCTGGCCGCGAGCGCCGTGTCCGAGTCGGTCCTGGCGCTCTACAACCCCGCCCAGTTCGACGTGCTGGCTCGGGCGACCGTCATTGCCCGGGAATCGCTGCCGAAGGACGAAGCCACGGACGAGTGAGGGTCCCCACCGCCTCTCCCCACGCCGCTGCGCGGCGCGCGGAGCCTCTGGCGGCGTGGGCCCATCGAACACGCGACGCTTCGCGCCGCTGTTCGAATCCCACGGCACCCG
>NZ_HG779691.1:0-15022 GCF_000582705.2 Microbacterium sp. C448 | reverse complement strand
CGCGCGGAGCCTCTGGCGGCGTGGGCCCACCCGCGCGTGACGGGCCAACCAACCACTCCACCAACGAAAGAAGCGCCCCACGAGGGGGCGCTTCTTTCGTAGCGGGAGCGGGGCTTGAACCCGCGACCTCACGATTATGAGTCGTGCGCTCTCACCAACTGAGCTACCCCGCCACACCGCATCCCGGTCCAGGATGCTGCGAGCCCCGAGTCAGGATTGAACTGACGACCCCTTCCTTACCATGGAAGTGCTCTACCACTGAGCTATCGGGGCGCACCCGCAAGCGGGCAACCACAAGAGAATACCATCGGCGGGGCACCGACCTGAAACTGAGGCGACCTCGCGGATCAGCCGCCCGCGTGCTCGCGCAGCCACGGCAGCGGATCGATGCGTGCGCCGTTGACGAACACCTCGAAGTGCAGGTGCGCTCCATACGACAGACCCGTGTCGCCGACGTGCCCGAGAACCGTACCGGCCTCGACGACGTCGCCGGCCTTGACCTGCATCGAGCCGTACAGCATGTGTGCGTAGTGGGTTGCGAAGACTTCGCCGTTGATCTCGTGGTCGACGATCACGTGGACGCCGAACGCGCCGCCGCTCTCGCTCGCGACACGAACCGTGCCGGCAGCGACGGCCTGGATCTCGGCACCCTCACCCGGAGTGAAGTCGAGCCCGTAGTGGAACGAGCCCCAGCGGGGACCGTAACCATCCGAGATGGGAACGCCGACGGCGAAGGGCCACTGGATGGGAGCGCTCGGGTCGTTGACGAAGAAATTGGTGTGGCGGCTGATGCCGGTCGCCGCAGCGATGTCGCTGAAGGTGGCCGTCGAGTACTGCTCGTCCCGATTGAGCTCGGTGTCGGCACCCTCGGGAGCGACGAACGCCTGGATCTCGTCTTCTTCCGCAACCTCGTCGTCGGACGCAACCGTGATCGACGTGACGGAATCGGCTTGGGTCGCCGCGGCGAGTGCCTCGGCGGGCACCGTCACCGCGACCGTGAGCAGTCCGACGGCCGCCATGACACCCATGCTGAAGCCGGTGGCAGCCACGCGCCTGAGGGCGGACCCGGGCCGACGCACGCGACGCGGCGCGCGGTGTGAAGCGGATGCCGGGGCCTCCTGCTCGTCTGCAGCAGGTTCGGCGACCGGCACGATCACCGGGTTCTCGCCGGTGAAGCTGAACAGCCGAGCCGCTGTCTCGAAAGCATCCGAGACATCGCCCTCGACGGACTGAGACGCAGGCGTCAGATCGGCCGGGGAGGGCACGAGCGGAACGGACGAGTCCGAAGCGGTGACGGATTCGACGATGGGAGTGCCGCTCAGGCGAGCCTGTCGACGGCTCTGCGGAGCATCCTGGATCGCTGCTCGCCGACGAGCGGCACGCGTCTCGGACTCAGCGGACGAGCGGGTCGCAGCGGAATCGGATGCAGAGTCGAGGGCGGACGCAGAGGCGTCTGCACGTCGAGCACGGCGTGTGAGGCCGAACTCCGACTCGGGGGCGTCGGGTTGCAAGCGGATGGAACTCTCGGATCAGGCGCGCGGGGGGGGACGCGACGGGCTTCGGGATGTCTTGCTCGGGTTCTTGCTTCTGAGATTCTCGTCAGATCCGTTCGGGCGGAGGTAACGAATAGGTAAACACTAACCCGTCGGGACTGAGAATGCCATGTGTGAGCAGACTGCTCAACGAGCGAGCACTGCCTCCAGCGATCCGTAGAATTCGGGACTCGCGGCGATCAAGAGGTCGCGTCCCGCGCGGGCTCCGGCGAGTCCACCCACAACTCCCCCGGCCTCGCTGACGAGCAGCGAACCGGCTGCCATGTCCCATGGCCAGAGGCCCCACTCGTAATACGCGTCGAATCTTCCGGCCGCGACGAACGCGAGATCCAGCGACGCCGCACCGATTCGCCGGATGTCGCGAGCGAGCGGCAGCACCCGCCCCAGAATCTCGAACTGCTGCGTGCGGCGCTCGGGGTCGTAGCTCATGCCGGTGGCGATGAGCGCGCCGGACGCATCCGGTTCGCCCAGGATCGCAAGTCTCTGCGAGCCGAGATAGGCGCCCTCGCCGCGGGACGCATGGAAGAGCTCGCCGGTGGCCGGGTTGTTGACGGCGCCGGCGACCGCCGTCCACACGCCCGGGTCGGGCGGACCTTCGACGACCGCGATCGACACGGCGTACGCGGGAATTCCGTACGCGTAGTTCACGGTCCCGTCGATGGGGTCAACGACCCAGGTGAGGCCGGACGATCCTTCTTCGGCCGCAGACTCTTCACCGAGGAACCCGTCGTCCGGACGCGCCGCCGCTATCCGGTCGCGGATCAGTTGCTCGACCTCGCGGTCGGCTTCCGTGACGATGTCGGCCAGCCCCGACTTGGTCGCCGCGATCGCCACCCCCTGGTCCCGCCGGGTGCGGGCGAGTTCTCCGGCCTCCCGTGCGATCTCGACGGCCAAGGACAGAAGTTCCGCGTCTGAATCCACGCCCCTACGCTACCCATGGGTTCTCGGCGCCGCGCGTCCTAGGGTGGGCGAATGACGCGCTCGAGCGGCCCGCACACCCTTCACGATGTCGTGATCGTGGGAGGAGGTCACAACGCACTCGTCGCAGCCGCCTATCTCGCGCAGGCAGGCCGGAGCGTCCTCGTGCTCGAGCGCCTCGGCCATGTCGGCGGCGCCGCGGTCTCGGAGCGACCGTGGGCGGGTGTCGACGCGCGCATCTCGCGCTATTCGTACCTCGTGAGCTTGCTCCCCGCCTCGATCGTCCGCGACCTCGGGCTCGACATCACGCTCCGGCGGCGCCACATCTCGTCGTACACGCCCGACCCGGGCTCGCCCGAGCACGGTGTTCTGATCGATCACGGGGATGCCTCGGGCACCGCCGCATCCTTTGCACGCGCGACGGGAGACCGTGCCGAAGCAGCTCGCTACGCCGCCCTCTCGGCTCGGGTGGGTGCCGTTGCCCGAGCCGTGTTCCCCACGCTCACGCAGCCACTTCCCGATGCGCGGGCTGTGCGCCGGGCCGTCGGCGACGACGAGCTCTGGCAGGGGATCGTCGATCGTCCGCTTGGTGAACTCGTCCGCGACTCGGTGGGGTCGGACCTCGTGCGTGGGATTGTCATGACGGACGGGCTGATCGGCACCTTCGCGTCGTCGGACGACGCCTCGCTGCGCCAGAACCGCTGCTTTTTGTACCACGTGATCGGCGGTGGCACGGGCGACTGGGATGTCCCGGTCGGGGGCATGGGGAGTGTGACAGATGCTCTGCGCGACGCAGCCGTGCGCGCCGGCGCCACCCTACGCGTCAACGCGGAGGTCGTCGCGGTGAGCCCTGATGGAGAGGTCACACTGGCGGATGGCGAGCGTGTCGCCGCTCGACTCGTGCTGAGCGGCGTCGGACCTGCCGTTCTCGATCGGCTCGTCAGCACGGACGGAGGCGAGCCGGCCGCCGCTGCGCGGGAAGTCGAGGGAGCGCAGGTCAAGGTCAATATGTTGCTGCGCCGCCTGCCGAGGCTGCGCGATCACGAGGTGGATCCGGCATCCGCATTCGCGGGCACGTTCCATGTGAACGAGACGCTGACGCAGCTGGACTCGGCCTACGCGGAAGCCGCGTCGGGGCGGATTCCCTCACCGCTTCCGGCCGAGATCTATTGCCACTCGTTGACCGACCCAACGATCCTCGGCTCCGACCTGCGCTCCGAGGGCGCCCAGACACTGACGCTGTTCGGTTTGCATGCACCTCATCGACTCGTTACCGGACGGGACCCGGATGCCTCGCGCGCTGAGCTGCTCGCTGCCGCTCAGGCCTCGCTCGACAGCGTGCTTGCCGAGCCCATCGAGGACGTGATCTATCGGGCCCCGGACGGCACGCCCTGTCTCGAAGCACGATCAACGCTCGACCTGCAGGATTCGCTCGGAATGGCCGCCGGCGACATCTTCCATGGGCCCCTGTCGTGGCCGTGGCTGGGCGATGATTCGGATGCCGGTGGCGGAGTCGATGGCGGAGTCGATGGCGGGGGCTCGCGCGGTCCGGCGGTGCGCTGGGGCGTCGCGACGGAACACCCGCGTGTACTGCTCTGCGGTGCAGGAGCGCGACGCGGGGGTGGCGTCAGCGGTCTGGGTGGCCAGAACGCCGCGATGGCCGCGCTCGAGATCCTCGACCGGTGAGACTCAGCGCGGCGGAGCCGCAGGAGGCACGGGCGGCGCCGGAGGGACGGGGGGCGGAGTCGGCGCGATGCCCTGCTGCTGATAATCCGCCTGCTGTGTCGGGTAGCCCGTGTAGTAGGCGTTCCAGTCCGGCGAGCCGTCTGCGAGCGCGGGCAGCGGGGTCATGCCGTCGACATAGGTCGGCCAGACGGGAGCCGGTACGGGCGGGGCGGGCGGCGCGAGACGTCGCGGGCCGTTGAGAGCCTTGACGAGGGGCACGAGAGCCGTGCCGACGGCAGCCAGGATCGTGATTGCGACCACGACGCGCCAGTAGAACTCCGAGAAGTCCACGGCTCGCGCCAGCAGCATGGGCAGGATCAGGAGGACGGCGAGCACCGAGACAAGAACGACGGTGATGGGCACGACGATCCGCGAGAAAGCACTGCGCGGCTCGCCCTGAGTCTTCGTGAACAAGCGGATGTGCAGGATGGCCAGCCGAAGCACCAGGACGATCCCGACGAATTCGACGAAGCGGATGAAAGGCGACGAGCCCCACGGCCATCCCCAGTCCATCGGCGCCCAGATCTTGATGGCGCCGGCGAGGAGCGCAAGCACCCACCCGATCATGCTCACGAGCACGTACCACTGCGGGCGGCGCGGCGCGGCGCTCGCATCAAGCAGCGCGGCGCCGGCAAAACCGGCCAGCAGCAAGATCGTCAAGAACGCCCGACCGATGAGTCCGTTCTGATCACCGATCAGCACCCAGATGACGCACACGAGTGCGGCGGCGATGAGTGCGCCGATCGCGATCCAGACGGCGAACTTCCAGTAGGGACTCCGGGCCTCTTCGGCCTCGACGGGCGATGGGCCCTGGGGCTGCGACATAGTGGCTCTCTTCGATCACACGGACGGATGCGACCCATCCTGACAGGTCATCGCGTGCCGGCAAGGAGAAGAACCGGCGTCCTGTGGACGGTTGCGCCTCGTGAGTCGCGGGGAGGGCCGAAGAAAAGAATTGGCCCCCTCGGGTGGCCCATTGGGGACTGGGCGACTCGAGGGGGCCCCGCTTCCTTCCCATCCGATCGCAGAACCGCTTGGGGAAACGGCCCGCCCAACGCTGGGGACGTCGGTTCGAATGCTTCAGAAGGAGCTAGAACGAGCATAACCCCACCGCGCACGCAAGGTATGTCCCCCTTTTGGGGGACAAATCATAAATTTATGTCCCCTTTTCGGTGGACAAATCGTCAAAACACCGAATCGGGAAGCTCTTGCGAGGGAAAGTTTGTCGCGGGATCTTGTTCAGATTGACGCGATGGTCCAGCTTCCCCCGGCCCGGGATGCGGGGTCAAGGTATATGAGAGAGTTCTCAGAATTAAAAGCGTCGGGTGGGCAGGTCATCGGCTCGACGGCCAATCCGATCCGATCGGTCGCACGCCCGGGCATATCCGCCGTGTGCACCTGCACCCAGGGGCACGCCCCATCCCAAGCAAGGGAGACACCGGACCCCGAGGCATCCGTCACACGCACACGAGCCATTCCGTCGTCCCACCGCAGCCCCGTGAAGGCGTGGTCGATGCGCGCATCACCGATGCGGCGCGGCCGACGAAAATCGAAGCGACGGGCGTCGTGTGCGTCAACATCTTGCTCGGTCGTGGGGATGAGGCGGTCCTCCGTGACACCGAGGACGACATCGGCGGGCAGCTCCAGCGTCCAGTCGTCCACGCGTCCTGGGCCCGCAACGAGGTAGGGGTGCCCGCTGATGCCGAATGGGGCGACCGTGTCGGACATGTTCGTTCCCGTGACGGTCTGCTCGAGGCCCCCCTCGCTCAGGCGGAAGGTCGACTCGATACAGATCCGCCACGGATAGCCCGTCTGCGGTTCGATCTCGGCGGCGAGCGTGACGTGATCGGCGCCCTTGTCGACGGCCTCGAAATCGAGCCACGAAACCAGCCCGTGCAGGGCATGACCGCGCTCCGGCTCGGTCAGCGGCAAGACGTGATCGATCCCTCCGAAGCGATAGCGACCGTCGACGATCCGGTTGGGCCAGGGCGCGAGAGTCACGCCGCGATAGGCGGGCCGGACCTCGTCGGCGTCGAAGGGCACGACGAGATCGCGTTCACCCATGGGCCCGCTGTGACGCAGGACCCGCAAGGAGGCTCCGACACTCGCGGCGACCGCTTGATAGTCACCCGATCGCAGCAAGTGCTGGGTGCCGGATGCGGGGCGTCGTTCTCTCGGAGTCACGGACGGAACCCTAGCGCGGCGTGCGCGTACCGCGCGCGGATGTCGGCTCGGGTGTCGACGGGCACCTCGATCTCGCCGGATGCGGCCCAGTCGGGCCAGTCACCCGCGAGGACGGCTGCGGCTTGACGTGCCGCGCCGAGGGCGACGTACTCGCCCGGCGCCGGTACCACGATCGGCAGGTCGAAAACCTGCGCGGCGATCGCCGATACCGCGGGATTTCGAGCCGCGCCGCCGATCAGCAGCAGACGGTGAAGCTCGACCCCCTGTTCGCGGATCGCGTCGAGACCCGCGGCCAGACCGCAGAGCATGCCTTCTATCGCCGCGCGCGCGATCGCCGGCCTCGTCGTACCGGCGAGCGTCAGACCCGACAGGGATGCCGTGGCATCCGGCAGATTCGGCGTTCGTTCACCCTCGAAGTACGGCACGAGCACAGGACTTTTCGGCCCCGGTGCCGCCTCGAGCGCGAGGCGACCGAGCTCATCGTGATCGACCCCGAGCAGCCCGCCGAAAGCATCCAGGACGCGCGCCGCGTTGAGCGTTGCGACGAGCGGCAAGAACCGTCCTGTGGCGTCGGCGAAGCCGGCGACCGTACCCGAGGCATCCGCGATCGGAGTCTCCGTGACGGCGAAAACCGTTCCCGATGTACCGATCGAGATGACGCCGTCGCCGCCCGTGGCACCGAGACCCAGGGCCGCGCCTGCGTTATCCCCCGCGCCGGGGCCGATGACGAGCCCGCTCGGCGTTGTACCCGCGCGCTCGAGCGGACCCAGCACACGTGGCAGCACGGCCGCGTGACCCAGCGCGCGTTCGAACAGGTCGGGCTGATAGCCGGCGGAGCCCCAATAGGCGGTGCCACTGGCATCCGACCGATCCGTCACGAGCTCGTCGAGCACGGGGCCGAGGGGCGATCCCGCCGGGCCGTACCCGCGCAAGCGCCACGTCAGCCAGTCGTGCGGCAACGCCACTGCCGCGACGCGGGCCGCGTTCTCGGGTTCGGTGTCACGCAGCCAGCGCAACTTCGTCGCGGTGAAAGAGGCGACGGGCACGACGCCCGTCCGCTCCGCATACGTGTCAGCCCCGACCTCCGCGATGAGCTGGCGTGCCGCCACGGCCGAACGCGTGTCGTTCCAGAGCAGGGCGGGACGGATGACCGCGCCCTGCGCATCCAGCACGACCATGCCGTGCTGCTGACCCGCGATCGACACCGATGCCACGTCGTCGAGCCCACCGGCGTCGACGATCGCGGCCTGCAGAGCGTTCCACCACGCCTCCGCGTCGACCTCGGTGCCATCCGGATGCGCCGACCGGCCGGTGCGAACGATCCGGCCGGTCGAGGCATCCGCGATGACGACCTTGCACGACTGCGTCGACGAATCGACCCCCGCGACGAGCGTCATTTGCTCTCCTCAGCCGCGGGCGCCGAGCAGGTGCTCGGTCGCAAGCTGCTGCAGGCGGACGAAGCCGAAGCCCTTGCCACCCAGGTAGGCGTCGGTGTCGAAGTCCTCGTATGCCGAGCGGTCCGCGAGGAAGTCGTCGTACGACTCGCCCTCGTTCAGCGTCGGCACCGAGAGCTCGGGCACACGCGAAGCCTCGAGCGCCTCCTGCACCTCGGGGTCGGCGCGGAAGGCCGCGGCACGCTCCTTGAGCAGCAGGTAGGTGCGCATGTTGGCGGCGGCCGAGTCCCAGACTCCGGTCTCGTCCTCGGTGCGGCTCGGCTTGTAGTCGAAGTGGCGCGGGCCCTCGTACGCGGGCGTGCCACCGGGGCCACCGTTCTCGAGCAGGTCGACGAGCGCGAACGCATTGTGCAGGTCGCCGTGTCCGAACACCAGGTCCTGGTCGTACTTGATGCCGCGCTGGCCGTTCAGGTCGATGTGGAAGAGCTTGCCGTGGTACAGCGCCTGGGCGATACCGGCCGCGAAGTTCAGGCCCGCCATCTGCTCGTGCCCGACCTCGGGGTTGAGGCCGACGAGTTCGGGACGCTCGAGCGAGTCGATGAACGCGAGGGCGTGACCCAGCGTCGGCAGCAGGATGTCGCCGCGCGGCTCGTTGGGCTTGGGCTCGATGGCGAAGCGGATGTCGTAACCCTTGTCGATCACGTAGTCGCCGAGCAGGTTGACGGCCTCACGGTAGCGCTCGAGCGCGGCGCGGATGTCCTTCGCGGCGTCGTACTCGGCACCCTCGCGGCCGCCCCACATGACGAACGTCTTCGCGCCGAGTTCGGCGCCCAGGTCGAGCTGGCGGAAAACCTTGCGGAGAGCGAAGCGACGGACGCCGCGGTCGTTCGACGTGAAGCCGCCGTCCTTGAAGACAGGGGCGCTGAAGAGGTTGGTCGTGACCATCGGCACGATCATGCCGGTGTCGGCGAGTGCGCCCTTCAGCCGGTCGATCTCTTTCTCGCGCTCGGCTTCGGTCGAACCGAAGGCGAAGAGGTCGTCGTCGTGGAAGGTCAGGCCATACGCGCCGAGTTCGGCGAGCTTCTCCACAGCGTGCACGGTGTCGAGGGGCGGACGCGTCGGGCCACCGAACGGGTCGGTCCCGTTGTAGCCGACGGTCCAGAGGCCGAAGGAGAACTTGTCGGCGGGCGTGGGCGTAGGGGTGCTCATGGGTGATCCTGATCCTCGCTGAACGGAAATGTTGTTGAACACAACCTATACCATTCCGTCGGACGCGGCGACCCCCTACGCTGGTGCGATGACCGACCGCGCGACGACGTTCGAAGCCGTACGTCGAGCGAACCTCGCGCGTTTGGTGCGGATCCTGCATCTGGCGGGCCCCCAGTCGCGCGCGCAGTTGACGGCGACAACCGGACTCAACCGCTCGACGATCGCCGACCTGGTTGCGGAACTCGCCTCGATCGGCCTGGCAGAAGAGCTTCCGCCGGCTCCGTCGACGCGCGCGGGACGTCCGTCTCCGGTCGTGGTGACGCATCCGTCGATCATGGCGATCGCCGCGAATCCCGAGGTCGATGCCCTCGCCATCGCTGCCGTACGACTCGATGGGACGGTCGCCGCCCGCCGCCGCATAGAGGTCGACCACCTGCTCACTCCGGCCGAGACGGTGCGGCTGGTCGCCGAAACGATCGAGCTCTGGCGCGCGGACGAGTTGAGGGACGCGCGGCTCGTGGGACTCGGTTTTGCGGTACCCGGGCTGGTGCGCGGCGCCGACGGGATGGTGCGGAACGCCCCGCACCTCGAGTGGCACGATGTGCCGCTGCACGAACTCGCGGCCGAAGCGACGGGCCTACCGATCGTGGTCGGCAATGACGCATCCCTCGGCGCGATCGCCGAGCACCTGTTCGGCGCGGGTCGCGGCATCGACAATCTCGTCTACCTGAATGGCGGCGCGAGCGGTATCGGTGGTGGCCTGATCGTGCACGGGATGCCCGTGGCCGGGGCCTCGGGTTACGCCGGTGAGTTCGGGCAGAACCGACCGGGCATACCGTCGAGCGCGGACCGGCTCGCCGGGGACGGCGTCCTCGAAGACGAGGTCAGCCGAGTGCGCCTGCTCGCGGTCGCTGGCCTGGCGAGCGCCGACGAACCGACCCTCGCCGCCGCTCTCGCGGCCAGCACCCTGCCCGACGCGCGCGACGAGATCGCGCGGCAGCGACGCATCCTGTCCACGGCGCTCGCGAACGCCGTGAACGTGCTCAATCCGCAGCTGATCGTGCTGGGCGGCTTTCTCGCGACGATCGCCGAGGGCGGCACCGGCGAACTGCTCGAGGACGTGCGAGCCCTGTCGATGCCGGCCGCGGGAGAGGACGTCGACATCCGCTCGGCTGCGCTGGGCGAAGACCGCCTCTTGGTCGGTGCGGCAGAGGCGGCCTTCGCCCGGTTACTCGATGACCCCGTAGGCGCGCTGGCGGCGCCCACCGATCGTGAGCGAGCGCAGCGAGTCGAAACGCCCTGACTTACAGGCCCTGAGCCAGGCGGTAGTACGCCTGATTCCAGCGCACCTCTTGCTGGAACCCGCGCAACGTGGTCTCGTCGTCGATCACGAGCAACTCGGTCTTGGCGATCTCGGCGAAGTCGCGGAAGACCTCGATGCCCACGGCGGTCGTCATGACGGTGTGGTGCGCGGCACCGGCCGTCAGCCAGGCCGCGGCGCTCGTCGCGAAATCGGGCTGCGGCTTCCACACGGCGCGCCCTACCGGCAGGTTGGGCAGGTCCGGCGCCTCGACGTTCTCGACGACGTTCGCGACGAGTCGGAAGCGGTCGCGCATGTCGCTCATCGCGACGACGACCGCGGGGCCGGGGTCGGCCGTGAACACCAGGCGCACGGGGTCTTCCTTGCCGCCGATACCGAGCGGGTGGATCTCGAGCCGCGCCTTCTGCGATGACAGCGACGGCGACACCTCGAGCATGTGTGCCCCGAGGATCCGCTCGCTGCCGGGCACGAGGTCGTAGGTGTAGTCCTCCATCAGGCTCGCCCCACCGGGCAGGCCCGCGCCCATGACGTTCGCTACCCGGACGAGGATGGCCGTCTTCCAGTCGCCCTCGGCACCGAAGCCGTAGCCCTCGGCCATCAGACGCTGGACCGCGAGGCCCGGCAACTGCTTCAGCGCACCGAGGTCTTCGAAGCTCGTCGTGAAGGCGCCGAAGCCACCCTCCTCGAGGAACGAGCGAAGACCGAGCTCGATCGCGGCACCATCGCGCAGCGACTGGTGGCGCTCTCCCCCGGCACGCAGCTCGGGCACGACGTCGTACTCCTCTTCATATAGCGCGACCAAGGCGTCGATGTCGGATTCGGATGCAGCGGCCACCGCATCCGCCAGCTCATTGACACCCCACGTGTTGACCTGCACGCCGAACCGCAGCTCGGCCTCGGTCTTATCTCCCTCGGTCACGGCGACGTAGCGCATGTTGTCGCCGAAACGGGCGAGCTTGAGGCTGCGCGAGGCCGCCCAGCCCGCGGCCGCGCGCTGCCACGACTCGATCTCGGCGCGCACACGGGCGTCGGATGCGTGTCCGACGACGGTCTTGCGGGCGACGCCCAGACGCGTCTGGATGTAACCGAACTCGCGGTCGCCGTGCGCGGCCTGGTTGAGGTTCATGAAGTCGAAGTCGATGTCTGCCCACGGCAGCTCGACGTTCGCCTGTGTGTGAAGGTGCAGCAGTGGCTTCTGCAGGGCGTCGAGCCCGCCGATCCACATCTTCGCGGGGCTGAAGGTGTGCATCCAGGCGATCAGGCCGATGACGTTGTCGGCGGCGTTGGCTTCGAGCGCGAGGCGGCGGATGCTGTCGGCATCCTTCAGCACGGGCTTCCAGACGACCTTGACCGGGACGTGACCCTCGAGCTGGGCGACGACGCCCTGCGACTGGTCGGCGACCTGGCGGAGCGTCTCTTCGCCGTAGAGGTTCTGGCTGCCGGTGACGAACCAGACCTCGTAGGGCTCGAGCGAGGTGGAGAGAGGAGTGCGAGTCATGGAGTTCTACTTTCGGTGTGGAGTCAGAGCGCTGCGACGGCGGCGTGCTCGATGGCGAGCCCGGCTTCGTAGCGCGTGAGGTAGGTGGCGTATCCGACGAGGTCGTCGGGGTCGGGCGCGACGGTCTCGAACGCGGCCGCGGCGAAGACATGCTCGGCCAGATACGCATCGAGGGCGAGGCCGTCGCCCTCCTTCCGGTAGGCGGCGAGAACCGCGATACCCCACGCACCCCCCTCGGACGCGGTTTCGGCGACCGCGACGGGGGCCTGGATCGCGGCGGCCAGGAACCGCTGCGCGACCCCGGCGGTGCGGAACATGCCGCCGTGCGCGTACATCGTGTCGACGGTGACGCGCTCGCCGTGCAGTACGCGCATTCCGAGGCTCAGCGTGCCGAACACGGCGTAGAGCTGCGCGCGGGCGAAGTTGCCCAGTGTCGGGCGCGAGTCCGGGGTGCGGACGACGAGCGGTCGGCCCGCGTCGAGCCCGGCGATCGGTTCGCCCGCGAGGTAGTTGTAGGCCAGCAGGCCCCCGGCATCCGGTTCCGCCGCCAGCGCCTCACGGAACAGGACTTCGTAGACGGCGTCCGCCCCGAGCGGGGTTCCCGCGGCCTCGGCGAAACGGGCGAACATGCCTGCCCAGGCGGCGAGTTCGCTCGCCCCGTTGTTGCAGTGCACCATCGCGACCGGATCCCCGGCCGGTGTCGTGACGACGTCGAGCTCGTGGTGCACGTTCGCGAGCGGGCGCTCGAGCACGACCATGGCGAAGATGCTGGTGCCCGCACTCACGTTTCCCGTGCGGGGCGAGACCGAGTTCGTGGCGACCATGCCGGTACCGGCATCACCCTCGGGCGGACAGAACGGGATGCCGGGGGCGAGGCTCCCGGACGGGTCGAGGAGCGCCGCGCCCTCGGACGTCAGCTCGCCCGCGCCGACACCCGCGGTGAGCACCTCCGGCAGCAGCTCGGCGAGAGGCACGGGAAGGCGCCCATCCGCCAGCGAATCGTAGGCCGCGACCATGGTCGCGTCGTAATCCCCGGTTGCCGGATCGATCGGGAACATCCCGGACGCATCGCCGACGCCCAGCACGCGGCGCCCGGTCAGGCGCCAGTGCACGTACCCGGCAAGGGACGTGACGAACCGGATGTCGGGCACATGGTCTTCCGCGTCGAGCACCGCCTGGTGCAGGTGCGCGATCGACCAGCGGAGCGGGATGTTGACCCCGAAGAGGTTCGTCAGTTCGGCGGCTGCCGGCCCGGTCGAGGTGTTGCGCCAGGTGCGGAACGGGACGAGGAGCTCGTTGTCGGCATCGAAAGCGAGGTAGCCGTGCATCATGGCCGAGACGCCGATGGCGCCGATGGTGGTGGGGAGGACGCCATGGCGCTGCTCGGCATCCGTCTTCAACTCGACGTAGGCGGCGGCAAGTCCCGTCCACACCTCGTCGAGGGCGTAGGTCCAGCGCCCGTCGTCGAAGCTGTTCTCCCATTCGAAGCCGCCGACCGCGAGGACGTCGGCCGGGTTGTCGGCGTCGACGAGGCACGCCTTGATGCGGGTCGAGCCGAACTCGATGCCGAGGGCGGTTCGGCCGGAGCGGATAGCGTCCGCGGCAGATGTTTCGGTCATCGGCGATCGTCCTCGTTCTGTCCGTAGACGTTTTGGTAGCGGCCGTAGAGGGCATCGATCTTGGAGGGTGTCAGATCGTTTGTGTAAGGGGTGTCTGCTTCTTATGGAAGGACGACACTGATGACCATGATCGACAAAGAAGCTCGAGCGGAGCGACGGCGACGGCAGGAGGAAGGCTCCAGACGGCTGCGTGAGTCGGGGGTGCTGGATGATCTGTTCGCGAAGATTGATGCTGGCGAGGTGCAGCTCGATGGCAGGGACGGGTTGATCCAGCAGTTGATCAAGACGGGTCTCGAGCGTGGTCTGGGCGCTGAGCTGACCGAACATGTCGGTTACGAGCGTGGTGATCCCGAGGCGCCGCTGCATGACAACTCCCGCAATGGTTCGTTCCCGCAGACGGTCTCGACGGTCGCTGGCGATGTCGAACTCTCGATCCCGCGGGACCGGAACGGGACGTTCATCCCGAGGCTGGTGCCGGTCGGCCAGCGTCGCCTCGGCGGGTTGGACGAGATGATCGTGTCGCTTTATGCCGGCGGAATGACGGTGCGCGATATCGAACACCACTTGGCGTCGACGATCGGCACCGAGATCAGTCGCGAGACGATCTCCAAGATCGTCGACGAGATCTCCGACGAGGTCCTTGCCTGGCAGTCTCGGCCGCTGGAAGCGTTCTACCCGGTCATCTACTTGGACGCGATCGTGGTGAAAGTCCGCGACGGCGGACACGTGCGCAACAAGGCCGCTCACATCGCGGTCGGCGTCGATATGGAAGGCGTCAAGCACGTCCTGGGCATTTGGGTGCAGCAAGCCGAGGGCGCGAAGTTCTGGGCCTCCGTCTGCGCCGAGCTCGCCAATCGCGGCGTCCGCGACGTGCTCATCGTCTGCTGCGATGGGCTCACCGGCTTCCCAGAAGCGATCGAGGCGACCTGGCCTGAATCGCTCGTGCAGACCTGCGTCGTTCATCTGATCCGAGCGTCAATGCGGTTCGTCTCCTACGGGCAACGCAAAGCCGTCGCCGCCGCGTTGAAGCTGATCTATCAAGCCCCCGACGCGGACGCGGCGAGGGCAGCGCTGGAGGCGTTCGCGGCCTCCGATCTGGGTCAGGGCAATCCGCACACGGTCGCCGCGTTCGAGAACGCGTGGGAGCGGTTCACCCCGTTCCTGGGGTTCCCGCCCGAAGTCAGGCGGGTGGTCTATACGACGAACGCGATCGAGTCGCTGAACTTCCAGCTGCGGAAAGTGACCAAGAACCGGGGTCACTTCCCGAACGACGCGGCAGTCGTCAAGCTGCTCTGGCTCGCGATCTGCAACATCGAAGACAAGCGAGCCCTCGAGCGGGCGAAGGAACGCGGCAAGCCCTCGAACGAACGCAAAGCCCCACCGCGGCTGGTCGAAGGCGCCGTCACCACGAACTGGAAGAAGGCGCTCTCGCAGCTCGCGATCGCGTTCCCCGACCGAATCAACCCCTACCTCTGACCACCCACCGATGCCCGCTTACACAAACAACTTGACAGGCTCCGATCTTGTCCTGCGGGATCGGGATCAGAGGCCCCGCCTCCCGGGCGATGTGCACCGTGCGGGCAGCGTCTTCGCACATCACC
>NZ_HG779690.1:0-48110 GCF_000582705.2 Microbacterium sp. C448 | reverse complement strand
GTCGTGATGTACGACTGGGCCCGCCGCTACGCCTAACCGGCGCGTCTAGTGCGCGCCCACGCGCTGCCAGGCCGTGCCGCGCACGCGCCAGCCGAGCGTCAGCAGGCGGGCGCACAGGTAGACGCCGAAGAACGATGCCGCGAGCCAGGCGAGCCCGCCCGCGCCCGTGACCCCGGTCGCCGAGACGATGACCAGCGCAGGCAGGAAGACGACGAGGTTCACAACACCGGCGAGGGCGAGATACGCGGCGTCGCCGGCGCCGATCAGCACGCCGTCGAGCACGAACACCACGCCGGCGATCGGCTGCGCGATGGCCAGGACGAGCAGGGCGGGCAGGATGAGCGCTGCCAGGACGGGCGATCCGGTGAATACCAGACCGATGGCACCCGAGAACACCGCGATCACCGCCCCCACGATCACGCCGAACCAGACGCCCCATGCCACCGTCCGGCCGAGCACGCGGCGCACACCGGCCGCGTCGCCCGCGCCCAGGCCCTTGCCCACGAGCGCCTGCGCCGCGATCGCAAGGGCGTCGAGGGCGAAGGCTGCTGCAGAGAAGATCGTGAACACCACCTGGTATCCGGCGAGCTCTTCGGGGCCCATGGCGGTCGCGACAACAACGGTCGAGAGCAGGGCGACCCGCAGGCTCACGGTGCGCAGGAACAGCCACCAGCCCGAGCGCGCCGAACCCCCGATGCCCTCGCGCTGCGGACGGAGGCGCGCGGAGTGCCGGGACGCGAGCCGTCCGATCACGACGATGTAGGCCGCGACCATCGCCCACTGCGCGATCACGGTGCCGATCGCCGAGCCCGCGATGCCCCAGCCGAATCCGTAGATCAGCAAAAAGTTGAGCCCTGCGTTCGCGGCGAACCCGAGGCCGGCGATCCAGAGCGGCGTGACGGTGTCCTGCATTCCGCGCAGCAGTCCCGTCGCGGCGAACACGATCAACATGGCGGGCAACCCGCCCATCGAGAGCCCCAGGTAGATGCGCGCCTGCTCGGCCACCTCGGGTGTCGGGCCGAAGACGCCCACGAGCGCAGGTGTGGCGAGCCATCCGCCAAGAGCCAGCACGGCGCCGACGCCCAGCGCCAACCACATGCCGTCGATCCCGACCGACACGGCGCGGGACGGATCGCCCGCGCCGAATCGACGGGCCACGGCCGGGGTCGTGGAGTAGGCGAGGAAGATCATCAGCCCGACGATCGTCTGCAGCACGGCCGAGGCGATGCCCAGGCCCGCGAGGGGGTCGACTCCCAGATGCCCGATCATCGCCGCATCGACGATGAGGAACGCGGGTTCGGCGACCAGCGCCCCCAACGCCGGAACCGCGAGGCGCAGGATGTCGCGGTTCAGCCCGGCGGATGACGGCCGTTCGTCGCTGCGCTCGGGATCAGTCACTCCTTGAGCCTAGGAGGCCTACCCCGGCGCGGCGCGCCCGGTCAAGGGGATCGCGCGGGTGTCGTCGCGGCCTATTCTGGTGGTATGGACGACGCGCTCCGGTCCGGTCTCGCGCTCGATGAACTGAGCTCCGAGATCCGCCCCCAGGACGACCTTTTCCGCCACGTCAACGGCGGGTGGCTCGAAAGAACCGAGATCCCCGAAGACAAAGCGCGCTGGGGGTCCTTCCACGCGCTTGCCGAGCAGGCCGAAGAGCACGTGCGCGAGATCATCGAGCAGTCGCAGCTCGCCGAGCCCGGTACCGAGACCCGCAAGATCGGCGACCTCTTCACGAGCTTCATGGACACCGAGCGGATCGCCGAGCTGGGCGCGAGCCCGATCGCCCCGCAGCTCGAGCGCGTCGCCGCGATCGAGGACATGACCGGCCTGCTCACCGTCATCGGCGATCTCGAGCGCGAGGGCGTCGGGGGACTCCTCGGCCTGTATGTCGAGCCCGACCCGGGCTCGCCGGACCGCTACGTCCCGTTCTTCCTGCAGGGCGGCATCACCCTCCCCGACGAGAGCTACTACCGTCTGCCGAACTTCGCCGAACTGCGCCTCGCGTACCGCGCACACATCGAGCGGATGCTGGAGCTCGCCGGTGTTGCGGATGCCTCCGCCACCGCGGACCGCATCTTCGCGCTCGAGACCGAGCTCTCCACACACCACTGGGACAACGTCAAGAGCCGCGATGCGGTCGCGACCTACAACCTGATGTCGTGGGAAGACTTCGCGACACTCGCCGGTGTCGACCTCGCGCCCTGGCTCTCTGCCGTCGCGCCGGGTCACGAAGAGGCCTTCGCCGAGGTCGTCGTGTCGCAGCCGAGCTTCGTGGAGGGTCTCGGACCGCTCCTCACCGAAGAACGGCTCGAGGACTGGCGCGCCTGGCTCGCCTACAAGGTCATCCACGCCGCCGCCGCGTTCCTCTCCGACGAGTTCGTGGCCGAGAACTTCGCCTTCTTCGGGACGCAGATGACCGGTGTTCCCGTGAACCGCGAGCGCTGGAAGCGTGGGGTGAGCCTGACGCAGGCCGCCCTCGGCGAGGCCATCGGCAAGGTCTACGTCGAACGTCACTTCCCGCCGACGGCGAAAGAGGCGATGGACGAACTCGTCGCCAACCTCATCGAGGCCTACCGGCAGAGCATCACGGATCTCGAATGGATGAGTCCCGAGACCCGCGAGCGTGCGCTGGACAAGCTCGACAAGTTCACTCCGAAGATCGGCTACCCCGATGTGTGGCGCGACTACGACGCCCTCGAGATCGACGCCACCGACCTCGTCGGCAACATCCGTCGCGCTCATGTCGCCGAGCATGACCGCCAGCTCGCCAAGGTCGGGGGCCCGATCGACCGCGACGAATGGCACATGACGCCGCAGACGGTCAACGCGTACTACAACCCGCTGATGAACGAGATCGTGTTCCCCGCGGCGATTCTGCAGTACCCGTTCTTCGACGCCGACCGCGACGCCGCCGCGAACTACGGGGGGATCGGCGCGGTCATCGGTCACGAGATCGGGCACGGCTTCGACGACCAGGGCAGCCGCTTCGACGGCGATGGGCGTTTGCACGACTGGTGGACGGACGCCGACCGCGCTGCTTTCGAAGAGCGCACCTCGAGCCTGATCGCCCAGTACGACGCGCTGTCGCCCCTGGGCCTTCCCGAACACCACGTCAACGGGGCGCTGACGATCGGTGAGAACATCGGAGACCTCGGCGGCCTCGGCATCGCGCTGAGGGCGTACGAACTGTCGCTCGGCCCTTCGACAGGCTCAGGGACCGAATCCGCGCCTCGCGCGGAAGCCGGTGGGCCGGTCATCGAGGGTTACACGGGAACCCAGCGCCTGCTCCTGTCGTGGGCGCAGGTCTGGCAGCAGAAGGGACGGGATGCCGAAACCATCCGTCTGCTGACGATCGACCCGCACTCGCCCAATGAGTTCCGCTGTAACCAGATCGTCCGGAACATCGACGCGTTCTACGACGCTTTCGAGGTGACCGCAGACGACGCACTCTGGCTTGAGCCGGCGGAACGTGTCACGATCTGGTGACCCCCTTCTCATAACCCGCATCGGAAGGACGCCCACTCGTGGGTACGCCCCCTGAGCCGCTCCGGGACGCATCGTCCCGGCCTGGGTCGCGCCGTGGCGGACATCGCACGAACCGCCGCGCCGCCGCCGGGCGCCGCTCCTTCGCTTCATCGCTGAAGGCGCTGGACGCGCTCGCCGCCTCGGGTGCCCGGGTTTCGGTGCACGTGGCAGACCTCGATACCGACAAGATCGTGCTGGCGGGGGATGACTTCCTGACGAGCCCGATCGGTGGCCTCGGCATCCTGCCCCTCCTCATCGAGGTTGCCGCTCGCTTCGACGACGGATCGCTCGATCCCCTTGAGATCGTGGAGCGTGCCCGCATCGAGCAGGTGGAGGGTGCCGGGGTGTGGCGGCACCTGCGCGCTCCCGCGCTGCCGCTCTGCGATCTCGCGGTGCTCGCTGCCGCGACGGGCGATTCGCTCGCGGTGAACCTGCTGCTGGACCGGGTGGGTATGGAGAGCGTGCACGCGCGGATCAATTCGCTCGGGTTGGAACGCGTCGCGCTCCTCGACCGCCTGCGCGATCGACGCGGTCCGGATCACGCGCCGCACTTCGCACTGGGTTCGGCACGTGAGCTGGCCGGACTCTTCGCAGCCATGGTCAACACCAGCCTCGTCAACGCGGCCGTGAGTGCGCAGGTCTCGGAGTGGTTGAGCCTGAACGAAGACCTGAGCCTCGTCGCATCCGCTACCGGTCTTGATCCTTTCGCGCACGAGGACGACCACGGGCTGCTCTTCGTGAACAAGACGGGGCGGGACGCCGGGGTGCGCGCCGAGGCGGGAGTGCTGGCCGGCCCCCGTGCGGGCGTTGCCTATGCGCTCATCGTCTGCTTCGACGACCTCTCGATCGCGCACCGCCTGCGCGCGCACGACGCATTCCGGACGCTCGGCGTCGACCTCATGGAGTACGTGTACTGACGGTCAGGCTTCGAGCGCGTCGACCAGGTCGAGGCCGCGACGCGCCCACTCGATCTCGCCCTTGGCGCGCTCGACCAGGCCCTCGTAGGCGAACCGCTTGTACGCCACGGTGCGCTCGCGCTCCGCTTCGGGGGTGACCGCGAGCCGTCGCATCAGCATGGGGTTGTCGCGCGCGTCGATGCGGCGGAGCTCCCCCTCCCACTGCTCGAGCTCGCTCTCCCACTGCACGATATGCGCCCGCAAGAAGGCACGGGCGTCGTCGGGCGCTGCGACCTCGAGGTAGGCGGCGCGCAAGTGCGCGGGATCCCGGACCCGCTGGTAGTCGAGGGGAGCAGCCATCCACGCAACGAACGCCGCGTCGCCCGTGGGAGTCACATGGTAGAGCCGGCGGGTGCCGCGCTCGCCGCGAAGCTGATCTTCGCCCTCGACGAGTCCCTCGGACTCCATCTTTCGCAGCTCGGGGTAGATCTGGGAGTCGGGCGCGTGCCAGACATGGCCGACCGAGAGCGAGAACTGCTTCTGCAGGTCGTAGCCGGATTGCGGGCCCACGCGCAGGAGGGCGAGCAGTGCGTAACGCAGGCTCATCTGTCCTCCTCTTGGACGGTCACCCGAGGTTAGCAATCCCGCAGGGTGGGAATGGTGCGAGGGGGCCCGAGCTGTCGCCCGGACCCCCTCGGGTCAATCAGCTACTCAGTCCGAGTAGCCCGTGCGCCAGCCACCCTGGTAGGTGGCGCGGGCGACGGTGGAGTACGGAATCGGGCTGACCACGGCGCGAACCTCGGTTTGCTCGTGCGGCTCGACGGAGGCCTTCTTGGTGCCACCGTTCGGCTCGCCCCAGACGACCTTGAGTTCGGTACCCTCGGGAACCGACGGGTCGATCGTCGCGAGCGAGAGGCCGCGACGCTCGTTCGAGGAGTACCCGGTGAACATCGAGTAACCGACGACCGTGCCATCCGCGTCCACGACCGAGTCGTAGTTCGCCGAGCCGTAGTTGGCCAGCGGCAGGTCGAAGAACTTGTAGTTCGGGCCGTCGACGTTCAGCAGCGACGTCCAGACCTTGCCGAGGTCCTCGGCGTCCCACGCCAGCGTGACCTTCTTGCGCTGGCCGGCCTGGTCCATCTTCTCGAGCGCGTCGCGACCGATGAAGTCGTGGTCGAACTTCACGAACGAACCGTAACCGAGCTCCCACGGCGTGAGGTAGTAGTCCTCGATGTTGTCCGACACGAACGAACCGGCAAGCGTTCCGGTCGCCTCGTAGCTGTCGGCGGGCAGCCACTCGCGGTAGGCCTGCTCTTCGGCGCCGGTGTAGATGGCGGGGAGCGGCGAGGGGATCCAGCCCGACTCGAGCGTGTTCGAGGGGTAGGCGCGCGATCCGACGGGGAGCAGACCGAACTCCTGGCCGGCCTCGACGATCAGGTCGCGGATCTGGTGGTGCTCGGCGTACGGGCCCCAGATCTCGAGTCCGGGTGCTCCGGCCATACCGTGGCGGAGCGTGCGGACGTTCATGTTGCCGATCTTCATCTCGGACATGTTGAAGAAGCCGAGCTTCTCGAGCGGTCCGCCGTTGAGCTTCTCGATGACGGCCCAGGCGTTCGGGCCCTGGATCTGGAAGCGGTAGTACTTGCGGGCCACCGCGTCGCCGTAGGGACGCGAGGGCGAACGACGGTCGACGACGACCTCGAGGTTCTGATATCCGCCGGTCTCGCCGTGGAACATCAACCAGTTCGACGCGGGCGCGCGGCCGACGTACACGTACTCGTCCTCGGCCTCGCGGAAGAGGATGCCGTCACCGATGACGTGACCCGAGGCCGTGGTCGGAACGTACTGCTTGGCCTTGTTGACCGCGAAGTTCGCGACGGAGTTGATCGCGGTGTCCGAGATCAGCTTGATGGCGTCGGATCCCTTGAGGAACACGTTGTCCATGTGGTGCGACTGGTCGTAGAGCACGGCGGTGTCGCGCCAGGCCTTCTGCTCCTTGATCCAGTTCTGGAAGTCGGCCGGAACGACCGGGTAGATGTACGAGCCGATCTGCGAGTTGCGCAGGAGTTCGACGGGGCTTCCCGCCGCGTCGATGACTTCCTGCAGATTCTTCGGTGCCACGTTGGACCTCTCTCTCGGGATTGCGGACGGATGCCCGCGGGGTGGTTAGTAAACGGTTGGATTAGAAAACGATGGTGTGGTTGCCGTGCCGGATGACGCGGTCGTCGGCGTGCCATTCGACGGCGCGCGAGAGCACGGCGCGCTCGACGTAGGCGCCGCGTGCCTGCAGGTCCGCAGCCGTGTGGGCGTGCGTCACGCGGGCGACATCCTGCTCGATGATCGGGCCCTCATCGAGGTCCTTCGTCACGTAGTGGCTCGTCGCGCCGATCAACTTGACCCCGCGTTCCTTGGCCTTCTTGTAGGGCCCCGCGCCGATGAAGGCGGGCAGGAACGAGTGGTGGATGTTGATCACGGGCACGCCGACGTTCGTGATGAAGTCGTCCGACAGGATCTGCATGTACCGCGCCAGCACCACGAAGTCGACGTTGCCGGCGAGCAGCCGCACGATCTCGGCCTCGGCGGCCGACTTGTCCGGTCCCTGCGAGGGGACGTGGAAGAACGGGATGCCGAACGAGCGCACGTCGTCCGCCGTGTTGGTGTGATTGGAGATCACCATGGGGATCGTCACGTTCAGCTCGCCGCGACGGTGGCGCCACAGCAGCTCCAGCAGGCAGTGATCCGAGGTCGAGGCCAGGATCGCCATCCGCTTCGGGACCGACCGGTCGGTGAGGTTCCACTCGAGCCCGAGCGGCGTGATCGTCTCGGTCAGGTCGGCCGAGATGTCATCGAAGGCCGCGGTCAGGTTGGGGCGGTGGAAGACGACGCGCTGGAAGAACGCACCGCCGTTCGCGTCGTCCGAGTACTGATCCAACGAGACGATGTTTCCCTCGTTGCGGGTGATCAGGGCCGATACGGCCGAGACGATCCCCGGCTGATCCGGCCCGTGAAGGACCAGGCAGGCCTGATCCATCCGTGCTGCGATGTGCGTGCTCACAGTGTCCTCAGCTCATTCCGTCGACGTACTGGTGTGCCCAGTCTGCCGTGGCCTTGAGCCCACCGAAGGTGTAGAAGTGCAGTTTCACCTCGCCCGAGGCGGGGTCGGCAGCGAGCAGCGCCGACAGGTCCGTGACGAACTTGTCGGGCCCGGCCGTGCCCATGAGGTTGGTGAGCGAGAAGCCGTACTTCTTCACGATCATCGCGTTCGCACCCACGCCGAAGCGGCGGGCGAAGTTGATCAGGCGCTTGATGCCGGCGGGGCCGGGCGTGCCGATGCGGATCGTGGATTCGATGCCGCGCCCACGAACTCCCTGGACCCAGTCGATGACCGGGTCGGTGTCGAAAGCGAACTGGGTGAGGATCGTGGCGTCGAGGCCCTGTTCCTTGAGGGCGGCCGACTTGTCTTCGAGGTGACGCCAGAGCACGTCCGTCGCGATGTCGGGGTGGCCCTCGGGGTAGCCGGCGATCGAAACTTCTTTGACGCCGTACTTCTGCAGGAGGCCGGTCTGGATGACCGACAGCGAGTCGGGGTACGGGCCCTCGGGCTCGGCCGGGTCGCCGCCGACGGCGAAGACGCTGTCGGTCGCGCCGACTTCCTGCAGGCGGCCGAGGAACTCCTCCAGCTGGTCCTGCGACGACAGACGGCGGGCCGAGATGTGCGGGACCGGGATGAAGCCCATGTCGCGGACGGCCTTCGAGGCGGTGACCCGCATCTCGAGGTCCTCGTTGCCGAGGAACGTGACGTTGATCTTGGTGCCGGCGGGGATGGAATCCTTCGCCTCGATGAGGCCCGGGACATCCTTGCCGGTCATCTCGAGGGAGTAGTTGCTGACCAATTCCAAAGCTGCGGCCTTATTGACCGGCTGAGTAGAACGTGACACTGATCGAGGTCCTTTCCGCTCTCAGTACGGAACGCGTCTTCGCGCTTCCTGTCTGCGACATTACCTATCTGCATAGGGAATGTCCAGAGGGAAATCGGATGCGTCGGCTCAGGCGCGTTCGTTCCGTGCGGCCGATGCGACGCCGGCCTCACTCTCGAGGGTCATGAGCGCGCGGGTTTCTTTCAGCATCGCGAGCAAGAGATCGTTGAGTTGCGTGATCTGTGCGGGCTCGAGGTGGGAGAGGACGATCTCCTGCCCGCGCAGCGAGACGGGCATCATGAGATCGTGCATCTCGGCACCGGCACGCGTCAGGAACATCGGCCGCGACCCGCGGGGACCGTCCGAGAGTTCGATCAGTCGGCGGTCGGTGAGCACACCGACGCTCTTCGAGACGACCGCCTTGTTCATCGAGGTGAATTCTGCGACGTCCGTAGCCGCCATCCCGGGTCGCAGCCCGAGTGACGAGATGACGCGCCAGTCGTTCGTGCCGAGCCCGAAGCGTCGACGAAGCTCGTGGGACTCCCGCCAGACGAGCGCGTTGGAGAGCAACGCAAGCAAGCGCGGGGTGAAGTGATCGGGGTCGATGGAGTTCGGCAATGGCTCAGTGATCAGTCCGGACTCTCGCCCAGCGCCGGTCTGCGGCACATCCGTCATCGCTGTCCTTTCGTGTCATCGGATGGTGCGGAGAGCAGCACTACTCGGGAGATACGCGTCGGCGCGGCATCCGATTTCCTGAGAATCCGGATGCCGCGCCGAAACGATCGCTCAGTGCGCCATCTGTGCGAGAGCCTCGGGGTCGATGACCCCGATCGACCGGGTGTCCTGGAACGCGCGAATGCCCTCGATGCCCTGTTCGCGGCCGATGCCCGACTGCTTCATGCCGCCGAACGGGGCGCGCAGGTCGAGCCGCGTTGCTCCGTGATCGTTGACAAAGACGTATCCGCAGACCAGCTGGTTGCCGATACGCGTCGCGGTGGCCGGGTCGGCCGTCCAGACGCTGCCGCAGAGTCCGCCCCATGTGTCGTTGGCGACGCGGACGGCCTCTTCTTCGGTGTCGAACGGGATGATCGGGATGACCGGACCGAACTGCTCCTGCGTCACGACCCGCAGTTCCGGGTCGGGGTCGACCACGATCGCGGGGCGCAGGAAGTTGCCGCCGGCGAGGTCACCGCCGGGCAGCTCGCCGAACTCCAGCACGGTCGCACCCGAATCCTTGGCCTCTTCGATGATCTCCTCGACGAACGCCTTCTGCACCGGGGAGTGGAGCGGACCCATCGTGGTGCCCTCGTCGAGCCCGTAGCCGATGACGGCCTTCTCGAGTCGTGCCGAGAGGCCGTCCACCACCTCCTGCATCCGCGAACGATGCACATAGATGCGCTTCGCGTTCATGCAGATCTGGCCCGTGGAGTCGAAGATCGCCGCGAACAGGCGGTCCATGTGCACGTCATCGATGATGGCGTCCTCGGCGAAGATCGCCGCGTCGTTGCCACCGAGCTCGAGGGTCACGCGGGTCAGCGACTTCGCCGCCATCTCCATGATCCGCTTGCCGCCGTTGACCGATCCGGTGAAGCAGACCTTGGCGATGTCCGGGTTCTGGATGAGAGCACCCATGTTCTCGTCCTTGCCCGTGACGACGTTCAGCACGCCGGCGGGAAGCTTCTCGGCAACCCGCTGGACGAGGCGCGTCGTCGCCAGCGGCGCCGAGGGCGGTGGCTTGACGATCACGGTGTTTCCCGCGAGGAGAGCGTGCGGGAGGGATGCCGCGAGGATCGCGATCGGCCAGTTGAACGGCACGATGATGGTCACGACCCCGAGCGACTGGTACGACACCTCGGTCGTGACCGGGATGCCGGGAACGACGGGGAGCGTCTTGCCGGCGTCGACATCGTCGGCGATCATGAGCGCGAGATTCCAGCGGATCTCGAACACCAGGGCGTCGACCCAGGCCTCCATGCGGATCTTGCCGTTCTCCTGCGAGAGGATTGCGGCATCGGTGTCGCGATCGTCCGCGATCCCGACGATGGCCTCGGCCATCTGGCGCGCGCGCTCGGCGGTCGACAGGGCCGACCAGGCCGGGTACGCCGCCTTCGCGGCCGCAACGGCATCGGCGACATCGGCGGCGGAAGCTGCGGCAGCCTCGCCCACGACGACTCCGGGCTTCGCCGGGTCGGCGACCGAGATCGTCTCCGCTGTCTGCCGTTCCTGGCCGCCGATGAACAGTCCTGTACGGACGGGGGCTTCAGTACTCAACGTGTCGGACAAGCCGACCACCCACCTCTCTGTGTGTTTGTCGAACAAAAGCGTGCTGCCTTCACCTGCGCCATGATGGCACGGGTTTCGGGTGTCGGTCTCAGGTTTCATGAAGTCGTCTTCGACCTTCCTGAAGTTTACCTCCATTCTTGTTTACCTGTAAATGAGTTCGTGCTAACGTCTCCCAGGTCAGCCCCCCTCGGGCCCGGCTGACACGGTCGATGGCGACGCAGATGTGCTGCACGCATCGACATCCATGTCATCAAAGAGGAGGCAGAGGATGGTTCGAGAGAGCCTTGTTCCCGTGGGCGAACGCCGCGATGTGGCGCAGCTGGAGGATCTCGCATTCGAGCTTCGCCAGAAGCTGCTGCACCTGTGCGGCACGTACGAGGGTGCGGTGCACATCGGCGGGGACCTGTCGTCAGCGGACATCTTCACCGCGCTGTTCGAGTACGGGTTGACGGTCGATCCGACCGATCTCACCAACCCGTCCCGCGACCGCTTCGTGCTCAGCAAGGGGCACGCGGCCGTGGCGATGTACATCGCGATGGCGATCCGCGGGTTCTTCTCGTACGACGGGATCGTCGACACGTACGGCCAGCTCGACAGCGCGTACGGCATGCACCCCTGCAAGGTTCAGCTTCCGGGAGTGGAGGCGTCGACGGGTTCGCTCGGTCACGGCCTGCCGCTCGCGGTCGGGATGGCGCTCAGCGCCCGCGGCCGTGGTGAGAGCCATCGCGTCGTGACCCTGATGGGTGATGGCGAGACCGGTGAAGGCTCCGTCTGGGAGTCCGCGCTCGCCGCCAGCTCGAACAAGCTCGGCAACCTCGTCGCCTTCATCGACCGCAACCGACAGCTCATGACGAGCTTCGACGAAGAGCGCGTCACGCTCGAGCCTTACCCCGAGAAGTGGGCGGCATTCGGATGGAACGTCATCCACATCGACGGTCACGACATGGGTGCGCTCGTCGGCGCTATCGACAGCCTGCCCGCAACCGATACCGACAAGCCGACCGTCGTCATCTGCGAGACGGTCAAGGGCAAGGGCGTCGATTTCATGGAGCGCAACCTCGCGTGGCACGCGGGATCGCTCGGCGCCGCCGACCTCGAGCGGGCCATGGCCTCGCTCTCCGCCAGCCGCGTTAAGGAGTCCGTCTGATGCCCGTCACCTTTACCTTCGGTGAATTCCTCGGTGCCCGTTCCGTCATCGGCACCACGCTCGCCGAGCTCGGCGACGAATACCCGAACCTCTGGGTCCTGACCCCCGACATCGGGGCCACTCTCGTGGAGTTCCGCGACAAGTTCCCCGAGCGCTTCCTCGACGTCGGCCTCGCCGAGCAGGCGTGCGTCGGCATCAGCGCGGGCCTCGCTTATGACGGCAACATCCCCGTGGTCTCGGGCATGCTCCCGTTCCTCTCCATGCGCGCGCTCGAGCAGATCCGCACGGACGTCTGCTACCCGAACCTGCCCGTGAAGATCATCGGCACGCACGGCGGACTGGTCGGCAACGGCGGCTCGACGCACTACGCCGTGGAGGACCTCACGCTCATGGGTGCGCTCACCAACATGACGGTCACGTCCATCGGTGACCCGCTGATGGTGGGCGAGGTGCTGCGTCAGTCCATGACGATGACGGGACCGCTCTACATCCGCCTCGCCGTCGGCAAGAAAGACAAGGTCCTCTACGAACCCGGCACGCAGGACATCCGCATCGGCAAGGGCATCATCGCCCGCGAAGGCACCGACGCGACGATCTTCACGCACGGCACAACCGTCGCCCAGGCTCTGGACGCCGCGGACGAACTGGCCAAGGACGGCCGCTCCATCCGCGTCGTCGACATGTGGACGCTGAAGCCGATCGATGAAGAGCTCATCATCCGGTCGGCCGCCGAGACCGACGGCCGGTTCATCGTGCTCGAGGACCACCTCGCGTACGGTGGGCTCGCCACCCGCATCGCCGACGTCGTCACCGACAACGGCGTTCACCTGACGGCCTTCGAACGCCTGGGCATCCCCCAGGTCTACGCCGGCTTCGGCGAGGACGAGCAGCTGCGCGATAAGCACGGGTATGGCCTCGAGGCGACGATCGCAGCGATCCGACGCGTCATCGCCGCGAAGCGCTGACGGACATCCTCGAATCCACTCAACGGAGAGTCATGAGAACAGTAGCCGTCACCAAGATCGGCAGCCTTCGGGATCCTGACGCGGATGCCCGCGGCCGCATCGGCGTCGTGGATTTTCCCGAGCAGCCGCTCGGACCCGAGGACGTCCGCATCCGCGTCGCGTACGCCGCCATCTGCGGGTCTGACCCGCACCTCGCCGAGGGATTCTTCGGCACCGATGTTCCGATCGGCCTCGGCCATGAGATCTCGGGCGTCATTGAAGAACTGGGCGAGCGCGCGCATCGCAACGGGCTGCGCGTGGGCGACCGGGTCGCGGGAAACTTCCTGCGGTTCTGCGGCACCTGCCGGCCGTGCCAGGAGGGGCGCCAGCAGTTCTGCGAGAACATCCAGGAGTACAACCGACCCGGCATGGCCGAGAGCGTGACGTGGCACGAGTCGCAGGTGTACCGGCTGCCCGACGATGTGTCGCTGCTGCAGGGGTGCATTCTCGAGCCGACCTCGGTCGCCGTGCGGATTGCGGACAAGACGCGGATCCGCGTCGGTGATCGCGTGGCGATCTGCGGCGGCGGACCGATCGGTCAGCTCACGCTCCAGGTCATGAAGATGTACGGTGCCACGTCGCTCACGATGATCGAGCCGATCGAAGGTCGTCGCGACATGGCCCTCCGCCACGGCGCCGAGCACGTCATCGACCCGGTCGGTGAGAACCAGTTCGAGCGCGCCGACGCCATCACCTCCGGCCGAGGATACGACATCGTGATCGATGCTTCGGGGTCGCCGCGCGCTGTGCAGGGTTTGCTCGACATTGCGGCCAAGGGCGGCACGGTGATCTACGGCGCGATGTATCCGGCCGAGTTCGCGATGCCACTCAACCTGTCGGACTACCTGTACCTGAAAGAACTGACGCTCACGGGTATCTTCGTGTCGCCGTACGCGTTCCCACGGGCGCTGCAGGTCCTGCCGCACCTCGATGTCGACGAGCTCACCGCCGCGGTTTTCGACCTCGATGATGCACCCGCCGCGTTCGAGGCGCACATGAGCGGCGCACATCCCAAGGTCGTCATCCGCTGCAACGATCTCGACACCGCCGGGAGTGCGTCATGACGTCGGTCGGGGACGCGGCGGTCGTGACCGACGTGCTGCCCGCTCTCGAGGCGATCGACATCGCCAAGAGCTTCGACGGCGTGCATGCCCTGAAGGGTGTGAGCTTCTCGGTCCAGCCGGGCGAGATCCACGCGCTCCTCGGTGAGAACGGCGCCGGTAAGTCCACGCTCATCAAGGTGGTCACGGGTCTGTACGCGCCGGACTCCGGTCAGATCAGACGAGAAGGTGAAGATGTCGTCTTCGCCAACGTGCGGGCCGCCCACAAGGCCGGCATCGTCGCGCTCTATCAGGAGCTTTCGATCGTTCCGACGACCTCGGTCGCGGAGAACGTCCTTCTGGGGGAGCAGCTGCCGAGCCGCGCCGGCATCGTCAACGGGCGCGCGCTGCGTCGTCAGGCGCGTGAGCAGCTCGACCGACTGAACCAGAAGATCTCGATGCGTAAGCTCGCGGGCGACCTCTCGCCGGTGCAGCAGACGATGGTCGCCGTGGCTCGTGCGCTCGCGACGGACGCGCGCGTGCTCATCCTGGACGAGCCGACGGCGTCGCTCACCGACACCGAGATCCGCGAGGTCTTCACGGTCCTGCGCTCGCTTCGCGACGAGGGCGTCGCGATCGTCTACGTCTCGCACCGCCTCGAAGAGGTCTTCGAGCTGTGCGACCGTCTCACGATCATGCGTAACGGCGAGACGATCACGACGAAGAATGTCGCGGACACCACCATCGGAGAGGTCATCTCGACCATGGTCGGCCGGAACGCCGACTCGCTCTATCCCGAGCGGGGGAAGACCTCGACCGAGGTCACACTCGTTGTCGAGGGGCTGGAAGGCCGGCGCGTCACGGATGTCTCCTTCACCGCGCATAAAGGCGAGGTGCTGGGAATCGGAGGGCTGGCAGGCTCCGGCCGGAGCGAACTGCTGCGGATCCTCGCGGGCGCGCAGGCCTCGAAGGCGGGCACGATCACCGTGGGCGGCCAGGTCATCCCGCGCCGCGCGGGCGTCGGACGAGTCCTCGCCGCCGGCGTCGCGCTCGTGCCGGAAGAACGCCGCAGCCAGGGCGTACTGCTGGGTTCGTCGATTCAGGACAACATCGCGCTCGCCAACATCTCGTCGGTGAGCCGACTCGGATGGGTCTCGCGGGGGCGAATCGCTGAGATCGCCAAGCGCGGCATGGCAGACCTGCAGATCAAGGCGCGGAGCGCCCGCCAGCCGGTCGGCGAACTGTCCGGCGGGAACCAGCAGAAAGTGGTTCTCGCCAAGATGCTCGCGCGCAAACCGCAGGTTCTGCTCATGGATGAGCCCACCCGCGGTATCGATGTCGGCACCAAGGCCGAGATCTATCGCCTCATCCGCGAGCTCGCGGCCACCGGCACGACCGTGATCGCCGTCAGCTCCGAGCTGCCGGAACTCATCGGAATGTGCGATCGAATCCTGATCATGCACGAAGGCGCGATCGCGGGCGACGTGCCCGCTGAGGGCGCCGACGACGAACTCCTCCTCTCATATGCCTACGGAAGGTCCACATCATGACAGTTCAGAAGGAGCCGACGCGGACCGGGACGATCATGGCCCAGCAGTCGCGCACGGCCGGCAGGGTCCTCATCCAGAGCGGCACGGTCGTCGCCCTCATCCTGTTGATCATCTTCTTCTTCGCGATGCGGCCCGAGACGTTCCTGTCGTTCGTGAACATCCGAAACATCCTGTACCAGATCTCGATCCTGGCGATCATCGCCGGGGCGCAGACGATCGTCATGGTGCTCGGTGACTTCGACCTGTCGGTCGGCGCGACATCGAGTCTTGCCGGTGCGGTCACCTCGGTGATGCTTCTCGACGAGAACTCCATGCCCGTGGCGATCGGGGCGGGCCTGGCGGTGGGGATCCTCGTCGGGTTGGTCAACGGAGTGCTCATCGCATATCTCAATCTTTCGGCGTTCGTAGCGACGCTTGCCACAATGACCTCGGTGATCGGCCTCGCGTACCTCGTCACCGGGGGAACGACGGTGTTCGGGATGCCGGCAGAGTTCAACGCGCTCGGGCAGGGACGCTTCCTGAACGTGCCCCTTCCCGTCTACTTCGCGGTGGCGATCTCGATCATCATCTGGGCGCTGCTGCGGTTCACGACACTCGGACGCCGCCTGCACGCCATCGGCGGCAACGTCGAGGTCGCGCGGCTCTCGGGTGTCAACGTGCGGTGGGCGCGCCTGCTCGCGTTCACGATGGCCGGCTTCGTGTCGGCGATCGGCGGAATTCTGCTGGCCGCTCGCCTCGGAAGTGCCGCAGCGGAGCAGGGCGGCGACAACACGCTGTTCTCGGTTGCGGCGGTCTTCCTCGGCATGACCGTGATCCGGTCAGGTGCCGCCAACCTCGGCGGCACGATGATCGGCGTCGGCATCATCGGCGTCATGAGCAACGGCCTGAACATCCTCGGCGTGAACGCCTATGTGCAGCAGGTGGTGACCGGACTCATCATCATCCTCGCCGTCGTCCTGTCCGGCCTCAAGACGCGGGAGCGATAGCAACGCTCCCACGGGCCTCGCGACCCGTTTTTCGCGGGGCCATCAATCCCTCACAACCAGCGCAATCACACAAAGGAGTAGATACGTGCGTACACAATTCAAGGTGGTGGCTGCTTTCGCAGCCGCTGCAGTCCTCGCTCTCACCGGCTGCTCGGGCGGAGGCTCGGGCGACAACACCGGCGGCGGTGGCGAGGACGACCCCTTCAAGGTCATCGCGTTCACCTCGGGCAACCAGACGCCGGTCGGCGCCTGGTGGGTCAAGGCCGTCACGGCCAAGGCCGAAGAGCTCGGCTGGGATCTCACGATGATCCAGGGCGACTTCGACTTCCAGAAGATGAACCCGGCTGTCGAGAGCGCCATCGGTCAGGGCGCCGACGTCATCCTCGACGGGTACACCGACGTCTCGTCGATCGGGTCGATCGTGACCGCGGCCCAGGATGCCGGCATCCCCATCTTCTCGATGGACGCCGGAACTGAGCCGACCGACGCCTTCGCCACCAACATCACGACGAACCAGCAGCAGATCGTCGACATCACCGTCGATGCAATCGGCGAGGACATCGGCGGTCTGGAAGGCAAGACGGTGATGGTCATCGGCCACGACCCGCACGCCGGCATCCGCCAGCGCTCGGGCTTCGCGGTCGAGGCGTTCGAAGCCGCGGGTGCCACGGTTGTCGGCGGTGAACCGCAGCAGGTGACGAACCCGGCGACGGGTCGTACCGAGGCGCTCAACTTCGTCACGGACTACCTCTCCGCCAACCCCGACGGCCTGGACGCCGTCTGGGCCGGCTGGGACGACGCGGCGCTCGGTGCTGCTCAGGGCCTGTCCGAGTCGGGATCCGATGCACCCGTCACGGGTGTCGACGCTCTGGCCGAGACGCTCGCGGCAATCGAGGCCGGCGGCAACATGCTCGCCACGATCGATCAGCCCTGGCCCGTCGTGCTCGACATGTTGATGGAGGACGTCCTGGCCTACCAGGAGGATGGCACGATGCCCGCCGAGAACTTCGTCGCCGTCGACGTCACGCTCGTCACGGTCGACAACGCGGCCGACACCACCCCGTCCGACCAGCTCTAACGCTCGACCGCTGTGCCCGCGGGGGCGGGTGCTCCGGCATCCGCCCCCGCACCATTCACTTCCGCCGATCCAACGATGACCGGATCTGCGAATCCATACACTCGAAGAAGAGGAATACCCATGCGTCTCGACGGAAAAGTCGCGCTCATCACCGGTGGCGCCAGCGGCATCGGTCTCGCCACGGTTCGGAAGTTCGTCCGTGAGGGCGCGAATGTCATGATCGCCGACATCAACCAGGCGCAGGCGCAGGCCGCCGCGCAAGAGATCGCGAGCGAGGGTTTCGAGGGCAGTGTCGCCGCCGTCGGAGTCGATGTCTCGGTCTTCGCCGAGGTCGAGGCCGCCGTCGCCCGCGCGGTCGAGGTCTTCGGCAAGCTCGATGTGATCTTCAACAACGCCGGCATCGCGGGCGGCAAGCCTCTTCTCGACCATGACCCCGCCGTCGACTACGCACCCATGATCCGTGTCGACCAGGACGGCGTCTACTACGGCATCCTGGCCGCCGGTCGGCAGTTCCGCGACCAGGGCACGGGTGGCGTGATCATCAGCACCTCGTCGATCTATGGCGAGCAGGCCGCCGAGCTCTCGTTCACCTACAGCGCCGCAAAGGCCGCCGTCATCTCGTTCACGCGCTCGGCCGCGTATGAACTGGCCGAGTTCGGCGTGCGTGCCGTCGCGATCACCCCGGGCCGCGTGGGCACGGCCATCATCAACCAGTTCAGCGACGAGCTGAAGGCGACGTTCGCCGCCGAGCAGCTGCGCAACAAGATGACCGAGCCCGAAGAGATCGCGAACGTCGTGGCATTCCTGGCGTCCGACGAGGCGAATGTCATCAACGGCACCGTCGTGAGCGTGGACGACGGGTACTCGGTCTTCAAGCAGCGGCTCGACCTGCCGACCTTCTGAGGCCCGGACCATGAGCCTCGACGCAGAATCCGCGCCCCCTGACCTCGACGTCGCCTGCCACCTCAACGTGGTGCTCGCGGATGTGGCGTCGGACCTGTTGCCCGCGGCGCTCGACGCGCTCGTCGACGCCGGCTACCGCCGGGTGGTCCTGCCACCCCTCGATCCCGAATCGATCGATGTCGCCGGCCTCGCGCGCGTCTTCGCGGCGCGCGGCATCGCTCCGATCACGATCGCGGGACAGCTGCCCGGAGCGGATGTCTCGTCCGACGACGCCGACGAACGTGCCGCGGGCGCCGCAGCCCTGCGCGCTGCCGTTGAGCTGACCGCCGCGCTCGGCGGCGATCAGATGAACGGTGTCCCATACGGGCTGTTCGGGTCGCCGACGGGCCCCACGCCTGAGTCCGCGCTCTCGCGCTCCGCGGTCGAGGTGGGCCGGGTCGCCGACTACGCGCACGAGCGCGGCATCACGATGACGTTCGAGGTGCTCAATCGCTACGAGACGTCGGCGATCAACACCGCCGCCCAGGCGATGCGGTACGTCGAGGCGAGCGGTTCCGAACACCTCGGCATCCATCTCGACACCTTCCACATGGCGGTCGAAGAGGGGGACCTCGCCGAAGCGATCACGCTGGCGCTTCCGCGGCTCGGCTACCTCGAGCTCGGCCAATCCGGGCGCGGCGGGCTCTCCCGCGGCGCGGTCGATGTACCCGAGCTCGTCCGCCACGCTTTCGATAGCGGATACACAGGCCGACTGGGTGTTGAAGCGTTCTCACGCGAGGTACTCTCGCCCGGGGCGAGCGACATGCTCGCGATCTGGCGGGCACCGTACCTCGACGGTGTGGGGCTCGCGCAAGACGCCATGCGGGTCATCCGCCGCGGCTTCGCACTCAGTACCGAGGGGCGACGCGCGGCGCGACTCGCTCGGCTCTCTCACGAATAGATCGACGAAGGCCCGGGCGACGCCGGGCGCACCCACGGAGGAGAACGACATGTCCAGCACGATCACCTCGACCGGCACCCTCATCGACGAGACGGTGTTCGGCGGCAAGATCTTCATCGATGGCGAATGGGTGGACGGTGAAGGCGGAACAGCCGCCTCTCTCGAACCCGCCACCGGCGCGACCCTCGCGACGGTCGGTATCGCCGGGCCCGGTGACGTCACACGCGCCGCCGAAGGCGCTGCGCGGGCGCAGAAGGAATGGGCGGCGACCCCGCACCCCGCACGCGCCGCCGTTCTGCGCCGCGCCGGGCAGCTCTGGGAGCAGTACGCCGAAGAGATCGGCGGGTGGAACACCCGCGAAGTCGGAGCCATCCCCCCGCTCGCTGGGTTCGCGCTGCACGTCACCGCGGCCGAATGCTACGAGGCATCCGCTCTCCCCTCCGCGCCGCTCGGGTCGGTGCTCTCGAGCGAAGAGCCGCGCCTGTCGTTCGCGCAGCAGATGCCCGTCGGTGTCGTGGGCGTCATCTCGCCGTTCAACGTGCCCCTGATCCTCGGCATCCGTGCCGTCGCGCCGGCCCTCGCGCTCGGCAACGCCGTCATCCTCAAGCCCGACCCGCGCACCGTCGTGACCGGCGGGGTCTCGATGGTGCGCATCTTCGAAGAGGCGGGACTGCCGAAGGGACTGCTCCAGCTCGTCCCGGGCGGTGCCGACGTAGGCGAGGCGATGGTCGCCGACCCGCGCGTGCGCGTCATCGCCTTCACGGGATCCACCCGCGCCGGACGGATCGTCGGTGAGCTCGCGGGTCGCCACCTGAAGCGCGCCCACCTCGAGCTCGGCGGCAACTCGGCCTTCATCATCCGGGAGGACGCGGATGTGGCGCAGGCGGTGAACCTCGCCACGTGGGGATCGTTCCTGCACCAGGGCCAGATCTGCATGACGGTCGGCCGGCACATCGTGCACGAATCGCTCTACGAGCAGTACGTCACCGCGCTCGCCGAGAAGGCGGACTCCATGCACGTCGGAGACCCGGCAGCGGGCCCGGTGCACCTCGGGCCCCTCATCGACGAGGTCCAGCGCGATCGTGTGCACACACTCGTGCAGGATGCGGTGGCCCAGGGCGCCGAACTGCGAGCGGGCGGAACGTACGAAGACCTCTTCTACCGTCCGACCGTGCTCGCCAACACGCCGAAGGACGCCGCGGCGTACTGCGACGAGGTCTTCGGGCCCGTGGCATCCGTCGTCTCGTACTCGACCGACGACGAGGCGGTGGCGCTCGCATCCGACACCGAGTACGGCCTGTCGCTCGGCATCGTCACGAAGGACGTGCTCGGGGGACTCGCGATGGCGCAGCGGATCCCGACGGGCATCGTGCACATCAACGACCAGACCGTCAATGACGAGGCGAACGCCCCCTTCGGCGGTACCGGTGCGTCGGGCACGGGCTCACGCCACGGTGGCGCTCAGGCGAGCATCGACGCGTTCACCGAGACGCGCTGGATCACGATGCGCCGGGAGCCCGGGCAGTACCCGCTCTGACCTCACCGCGAGGGTGCCCGTTGTTTGCCGCGAGGGTGCCCGTTCTGACCACGAGGGTGCCCGTTCTGGCGCTCGTGTGGCACCCTCGCGCTGCGGAACGGGCACCCTCGCGCTGCGGGGTCGCGGGCTCTTTCCGGAGCTTATTCAACAATTACGTGACGGGCGTCACGAAAACCTTGACATTGGCACTGTGGTGACTCACGATGACTGAGTCACCACAGTGTTGTGTCCCCCGTTCGAGCAGTGATGCCTGGGCGAGTCTTCCGAAGCTGCGGCGGCGACCCTTGACCGACGACGAGAGGCTTATCAGTGAAGAAGAGTCTTGCCGCGATCGCCATCGCAGCCACGGCTGCCATCGCGCTCAGCGGATGCACCGATTCGGGCGCCAGCCCGTCCACCGCGCCGAGCGAATCGGGTGATGGCGAACTTCGCCAGATCCGCGTCGCCGCGCTCCCCATCGCCGAGACGGGCGCCCTCTGGGCGGCCATCGACGCCGGCATCTTCGAAGAGCACGGCCTGGACGTCGAGGTCGTGCCCGCGCAGGGTGGCGCCCAGGCGATCCCCGCCCTGCTGAGCGAAGACATCCAGTTCGCGATCGGGCAGCCGTTCGGCCCCATCCGTGCCGACCTGCAAGACCTCGGCATCGCGATCATCGGCGACTACGCCAACAGCCTCGCCGACGGCGAGGACGTGAACGCGGTCGTCGCCCTCGGCGATTCGGGCATCGCGAGCCCGAAGGACCTCTCCGGCAAGAAGGTGTCGGTGAACTCCCTCGGCGCCGCGGGCGACCTCACCATTCGCGCGGCAGTCGACGCGGACGGCGGAGACTCGTCGACCATCGAGTTCGTCGAGGTCGCGTTCCCCGAGGCCAAGGCGCAACTGGACGCCGGCACGATCGACGCCGCGTGGGTTCCCGACCCGTTCCGGGGCATCGTCCTCGGCGCAGGTGGCGTGTCGGTCGTGTCGCCCTATCAGGCCGTGATCCCGGGTCTGACCGTGCTGACCAACATCACCACGCAGAAGATGCTCGACGAGGACCCCGAGCTCGTGGCGTCTTACTCGGAGGCGATGGCCGAGGCCCTCGCCTACGCGGCCGACAACGAGGACGCCGTGCGCGAAGCCATCGCCACGGGGCTCGACATCCCGGCAGAGGCAGCGGCCGGCATCGTGCTGCCGACGTTCACCTGGGAGCTCGACACGGAGAGCATCGAGACGCTCGGCGATCTCGCCGTCGAGTACGAGTACATCGACGCGCTGCCCGACTTCGAGCGACTGCTGCAGCAGCAGTAACGGTTCGAGGGGGATGCGTCGATTCCGGCGGCATCCCCCTCGCCCCGCATCCCCAGCCCCGCAAGCATCAGGAGCGCACGTGACCGTCATCGACGCGCCGGCAGACGCCGGCTCGGCGCCGCATCCCGAAACGAGTGCGCGTCTTCGGCGCGGACGTAATCTGCGTTCGGCTCGCAAGGTCGCCCTCGGAGCGCTCGGGGTGGTGGGATTTCTCACGACCTGGCAGCTGGCGTCGACGCTCGGCTGGGTCAACCCCGAACAGCTGCCCTCGGCGACCGACACGTTCGGCCAACTCGGGCTCGAGATGTCCGACCTCGAGTTCTGGCGCAACGTCGGCCGCACCATGACGGCGTGGGCCATCGGTCTCGCCATCGCGACCGTCGCCGGTACGGCGCTCGGCGCGATCGTCGGCATGGTGCCGTTCCTCCGACGGGCGACGCACACCGTGGTGGAGTTCCTACGACCGATCCCGTCGGTCGCGCTCATCCCGCTTGCGATCCTGACCTACGGGCTGCAGATCCAGGCGGCGCTGATCATCATCGTCTACGCCGCCTTTTGGCAGATCTTCGTCCAGGTGCTCTACGGGGTCGCGGACATCGACACCGTCGCGCGCGACACGGCGCGCAGCTTCGGCCTGCCGCGGGCCTCGCGCATCCGGAATCTCGTGCTGCCGACCGCTCTGCCCTACCTGATGACCGGACTGCGTCTCGCGGCCGCGGTCGCGCTGATCCTGGCGATCACGGCCGAGATGACGATCGGCAACCCGGGGCTCGGCCGTGAGCTCGCGGTCGCCGCCGGAATCGGCAACTACACGACGGTTTACGCGATCGTCGTCGTGACGGGCGTTCTCGGCCTGATCATCAACCTCGTCTTCCGGGCCATCGAGCGACGCACGCTGTCGTGGCATCAGTCCGTACGAGGGGACGATGTCCTGTGACTCTGTACACCAGCACCGTACGCACCCCGCGACAGAAGTCCCGCGTGTGGGCCAAGCTCGGCGAGAGCACGCTCTACGCGATCGGGCTCCCGATCCTGCTGCTCGTCGTCTGGGGCATCTGGGGCACACTCGCTCCGGCGCAGTTCTTCCCGAGCCCCTTCACGATCTACGAGGCTTTCGTCGACACCTGGGTGGGCCCCGCCTTCTTCACCGACGTCGTACCGAGTGTGGCGCGACTGGCGATTGCGATCGTGCTCGCGGTCGCCATCGGCATCGCCGCAGGCACGATCATCGGCCTCACGCGCTGGCTGCGCGAGCTGCTCGAACCGATGCTCGAGTTCTTCCGCGCCATTCCGCCGCCCGTCCTGATTCCCGTCATCGCGGCGCTGCTGGGTACGAACCCGACGATGCAGGTCGTGGTGATCGTCGCCGGCTCGCTGTGGCCCGTCCTGTTGAACACGATCGAGGGAGTGCGCTCCACCGACGCGGTCATGACCGAGACGGCCCGCTCGTTCGCGCTCACACGTTCGGAGCGCCTGTTCAATCTTGTTCTGCCGGCCGCGAGCCCCCGCATCATGGCGGGCGTGCGTCAGACCCTGTCGGTCGCGCTGATCATGATGGTCATCTCGGAGCTGTTCTACGCATCGGCTGGTCTCGGCTACCAGATCAAGTTCTTCCAGACGAACTACCTGATCGCCGAGATGTGGAGCGGCATCGTGCTGCTCGGCCTGATCGGTGTTCTGCTCTCTGTCATCTTCACCATCGTCGAACGCCGCGTCCTGCGCTGGTACCACGGAATCAAGGAGGTGGAGCGTGCCTGAAACGCTCCTCGAGGTCACGAACCTCAAGAAGGTCTACGAATCGTCCACCGGCAACGTCGAGGCGATCGGCGACATCAGTTTCTCGATGAGGCGCGGTGAGCTCGTCGTCATCGTCGGCCCGTCCGGATGCGGCAAGACCACGCTGCTGAAGTGCATCGCGGGCCTGCTGGGGCCGACGGCGGGAACCGTGACACTCGACGGCAAGAAGGTCACGGGGCCACCGCCCAACATGGCTCTGGTCTTCCAGGAGTACGGGCGGAGCCTGTACCCGTGGCTCACCGTCCGCGGCAACGTCGAGCTGCCCCTCAAGCACAAGAAGCTGTCCAAGACAGAGCGCACTCAGCTCGTCGACGACGCTCTCCAGGCGGTCGGGCTCGCTCACGCGTCGAAGAGCTACCCCTGGCAGCTGTCGGGCGGCATGCAGCAGCGCGTCGCGATCGCGCGTGCTGTGGCGTACCAGCCGGAGGTCCTCATCATGGACGAACCGTTCGCGGCCGTCGATGCCCAGACGCGCGCGGACCTCGAAGACCTCGTACGCCAGCTCCACCTCGAGCGGGGCATGTCGATCCTGTTCGTCACGCACGACATCGACGAGTCTGTCTATCTGGGCGAGCGCGTCGTCGTACTCTCGAAGTCGCCCACCTGGGTTCAGGAGGATCTCGCGATCGACCTGGCGCCCGAGCGGGACCAGATCACGACGCGTGCGCTGCCGCGGTTCACGGAACTGCGCACGCATGTCTACGAGCAGATCCAGCGCGCCAAGCGCGGGGAGGCGATCCGTCCGACCGCGTGAGCGGACGGAACGGTCGCGGGGAGGAAAGGGTGCGCGCTCGCCAACCCAAGCAACTGCTGTTGTCGCTTCTCGGCGAGTTCGTGCTCGACCGCGTCGACGAGCCGGTTCGGGCGAGCGTGCTCCTCGATGTGCTCGAGGGGGCGGCCGTTGCGCCACCCGCGACCCGGGCCACGTTGGATCGCATGGCACGCCGCGGTCTGCTCGAGCGCGTCAAGGTCGGCCGCGAGATCGCGTTCTGTCTGCTCGAGGACACGCGTGAGGTGCTGCGGGAAGCGGCGGAGCGCGTGCACGCGACGAGACCGTTCGACCCGCAGGGCACCGGGTGGACGCTCGTGACCTTCTCGTTGCCCGAGGGTCAGCGCTCGGATCGATATCGGCTGCGTGCGACCCTGGCCTGGGAGGGCTTCGCCCCGCTTCGGGACGGCCTCTGGCTCGCACCCGGAGAGGTCGACTTGGTGGCCGCCCTCGAACCGTTGCGCGACGTTTTGCCCGCGAACGCCGTGACGGCATTCCGGGCGGAGGACCTGCCGGCGTACCCGGTTTCGCAGTCCGTCCGAGAGGCCTGGGACATCGCTGCGATTCGTGCCGAGCACGAGCGGTTCCTCGAGACGTGGTCCGAGCCCGGAGCGCGTGATGGTGCGGGGGCGGCGCTCCCCGCTCTCGTCTGTCTCGTGACCGACTGGATCGTGTTGCTGCGCACCGATCCCCGGCTGCCCGCAGAGTTCATGGGTCCCGCGTGGCCCGCCGAGCGCACGGTCCGGGCGTATCGGGCGCGCCGCGCCGAGCTGGCGCCCGCGGCGCAACGCGAGTTCGAGGCCATGATCGGTCGTTCCCTCTCGCCGTCCGAGCTGACCGGCTGAGCGCCGGCAGTCGGGACGAGCGTGCGTTCAGCCGCCGAAGCGCTGCCTGAGGTCGGGCTTTCGCACCTTGCCGGAGGCGGTGCGGGGCAGCTCGTCGACGACGACGACGTTCTTCGGGATCTTGTAGCGCGCGATCTTCCCGTCGAGGCTCTCGCGCACGAATGCGACGTCGAGTTCGGCTCCGTCACGCATCGTGACGACCGCCCATGGCACTTCGCCCCAGCGTTCGTCGGGCACGCCGATCACGGCGACTCCCGATACCCCGGGCAGGTCGCTGATCAGGTTCTCGACCTCGGCCGGATAGATGTTCTCGCCCCCCGAGATGATCATGTCCTTCAGGCGGTCGGCGATGTAGAGGTAACCGTCGGCGTCGAGGTATCCCAGATCGCCCGAGCGGAACCATCCATCGCTCGTGAACGCCTCGGCGGTCGCCTCGGGATTGCCGTGGTAACCGAGGAAGACATTGGGGCCGGAGATTTCGATCTCACCGACCGTGCCACGCGGCACCATCGCGCCGTTCTCATCCGCGATCCGGACGTCGGTGAAGAAGTGGGGCAGGCCGACGCTGCCCTGCTTCTCGCGCGTCATCGCGGGCGACAGCGAGGTCGCACCGGGCGAGGTCTCGGTCATGCCATACCCCTGCGAGAACGACAGACCGCGTTGTTCATAGGCGTTCAGGATGCGGGTCGGCACCGCGGAACCGCCGCACGTGAGCTTGGCGAGCGTCGAGAGGTCGGTGGCATCCCAATCCGGGTGATCGGCCAGCAGTTGGTAGGTCGTGGGTACACCGCTCAGCATCGTCACGCCGTGCTCGGCGATGAGACGGAGAACGCGACCCGCGTCGAAGCCCTTCTCCAGGACGATTGTCCCGCCCTTCATGAGCACGGGGAGGGCCCCCATGCCGAGCGACGCGACGTGGAAGAGCGGCGAGATGAGCAGGTTCACGTCGGATGAGACGACGTCGTAGTCGACGATGCAGTTGAGCGATACCCAGGTGAGGTTGCCGTGCGACAGGACGGCTCCCTTCGGTTTGCCCGTCGTGCCCGAGGTGTAGATGATCGCGGCGGGGTCATCAAGCGTCACCGCCGTGTCGGCATGCCCACCCGATGCGTGATGTAACAGGGTGCTCAGACCCGGTGACGCGCCCTCGCCCTCGCCGGTCATGATCACGTGCACCACATTCGCCGCCTCGACGCCCGGTGCGACGCGCTCGGCGAACTCGGGATCGTGGATGAGCACCCGCGCCGCCGAGTCCGTCAGCATGTACGCGAACTCGGGCGCGGCGAGCCGTGTGTTGAGCGGCACGAAGATCGCACCGAGCTGGGCGGCACCGAAGAGCACCCGCATGAAGTCCGGGCTGTTCTCGCCCAGGTACGCCACGGTGTCGCCCTTGCGGATGCCGCGATGCCAGAGCAGCGCCGACACGCGATCCGCGTCGTCCGCGAGCTCGCGATAGGTGAGGCGCTCGCCCTCACCGTGAATCAGCGCCACCGTGTCGGGGCTCTTCAGGCGGCGCGTGGACATCCACGCGCCCAGTCCGTGGTTGTGCATCGTTGAACGACGGAGGGATCAGGCGTAGAAGCGCTGCAGGCTGCGTGCCACGACAGCGGGCTTGGTGCCACCCTCGATCTCGATGGTGGCGTCGACCGTCATCTGGATGCCGCCGCCGGCCTCGCTGACCTCGGCCACGGTAGCGGTCAGGCGGATGCGCGAACCCGCGGGAACCGGTGAGACGAAGCGGACCTTGTCGAGTCCGTAGTTGACCTTCGTCGTGGCTCCCTGCACGTCGAGAAGGTCGACCCAGAGCGGGATGAACAGGGCCAGGGTGAGGAATCCGTGGGCGATAGGTGCACCGAAGGGACCTTCTTTGGCGCGCTCGGGGTCGACGTGGATCCACTGGTGGTCATCGGTGGCGTCGGCGAACGTGTTGATGCGCTCCTGCGTGACGTCGAACCAGTCGGAGTACCCGAGGTTCTGTCCGACGAGGGTCTGCAGGTCGGCGAAGGCGACGGTCGTGGTCATGGTGTTCTCTCTTTCGCGATGGCGGATAGACCGCGGATCAGGTGAATGCGGCCTCGCCCGTGAGGGCGCGACCGACGATGAGGGCGTTGATCTCGTGCGTGCCCTCGTACGAATAGACGGCCTCGGCGTCGGCGAAGAACCGAGCGGCGTCGTGCTCGAGAAGGATGCCGTTCCCCCCGAGCACCTCGCGCGCGAGGGCGACCGTCTCGCGGGCCAGCAGGGCCGTCTGCATCTTCGCCAGGGCCGAGTTCTCGTCGACGAAGTCGCCCTCGTCCTGACGGATCGAGAGCCGCGTGACGAGCGTCAGTGAGGCGGTGAGGTTGCCGAGCATCCGGGCGAGCTTCTCTTGGATGAGTTGGAACCCGCCGATCGGGCGCCCGAACTGCTCGCGTTCGCGGACGTAGCGGACGGCGGCCTCGAGGGCACCGGCCTGCAGTCCGGCTGCGATCCAGGAGACGTCCGAACGCATCACCCGGAGGATCCGTGCGACGTCGCGCCACGAGTCGACCCGCTGCAGCCGCGACGACTCGGCGACCCGCACGCCGTCGAACGTGATCGTGTAGTTCTGCATCGGGCGGAGTGACACCTTGCCCTCGATGCGGGTCAGGGTGACCCCCGGCGCATCGCGGGGGACGAGGAAGGCCTTGACGTGTCCGTCGGCGACGTCGCGTGCGAAGACCGCGAGCAGATCTGCGTCGCCCGCGCCTCCGATCCACCGTTTGGCGCCGTCGATGACCCAGTCCTCGCCGTCGCGCCGGGCCGCTGTCGCGAGTCCGCCCGCGATGTCGGAACCGTGGCCGGGCTCGGTCAGCGCGAACGTCCCGCGAACGTCGAACGAGGCGATCCGGGCGTCGAGCGCGGCGACCTGTTGCGGCGACCCGCCGAACGCGACGGTCGAGCGGAAGAGCCCCGACTGGGCGTTGTAGAGCGTCGCGACCGAGACATCCGTGCGCGCGAGCACGAAGTTGCGGAATCCGGAGAACAGGGACGAGTCGGCCTCTTCGGGTTCGACGCCCTCGGGATGCATGAGGTCGAGCGGGATGAGCGCGTCCAGGATCGCCGCGGGCATCGTTGCGGTCTCCCACGCGTTCGCGAGAAGCGGTCGGACCTCACGGTCGAGCACGTCGCCGAGCCGGGCGAGCGTGCCACGCGCGGCCTCGCTCAGGTGGGATTCGGCGAGCCCGAGCGGGTCGAAGCCGAACGGCTCGGTGCTGCGGAGGGTTACGAGACTCATCAGCCGAGCCCCAGAAGGCGCACCGCGTTCTCCTTCATGATGCCGGGCATGACCTCGGGCTTGAGCGGGGTCTGTTCGACATCGCGCATCCATCGATCCGGCGTCAGCAGCGGGAAGTCGGAGCCGAAGAGGACGCGGTTCTTCAAATAGGAGTTCGCGGCGCGGACGAGCTCGGCGGGGAAGTACTTCGGGCTCCACCCCGACAGATCGATCCACGTGTTGTGTTTGTGCGTGGCTACCGAAAGAGCCTCGTCCTGCCAGGGGACGGAGGGGTGCGCCATGATGATCTGCAGTTCGGGGAACTCGGCCGCGACCGTGTCGAGCAGCATCGGGTTCGACAGGGCGAGCCGGAATCCGCGACCGCCGGGCATGCCCGCGCCGATCCCGGTCTGCCCCGTGTGGAACAGCGCAACGACACCGGCATCCTGCAGCGCGCCGTAAAGCGGGAACCACGCGGTGTCGCTCGGGTCGAACCCCTGCACCGTGGGGTGGAACTTGAACCCTCGCACCCCGTACTCCTCCACGAGGTACCGCACCCGGTCGACCGCGGCCGCGCCCTTGTTCGGGTCGACGGAGCCGAAAGGGATGAGCACATCGTTGTTGCGAGCGGCGCCGTCGGCGACCTCTTCGGTGAGGATCGGGGGATGATCCAGGGCCGTCTCGGAGTCGACCGAGAACACGACGGCCGCCATGTTCCGCTCCCGGTAGTAGCTCGCGACCGAGTCGAGGTCGGGGCGACCGATCTCGGCGCTGAAGTACTTCGCGGCGGCTTCGGCGAGGTCGGGGGGCAGCGAGCCGTGACCGTGCTCGCCGATCTCGATGTGCACGTGCATGTCGATCGCCTGGATCGCCTCGATGTCGAGTGCGGGTTCGTAGCGGGTCATGTGCGGTGGTGCTCGATTCGGCTGGGCGGATATGACGTGTCCGGATGCGGCGGGCTCTGCGCGGAGCGACGTTGCGACGTCGTGGTCAGGGCTGCGCGGGCCGCTGGAACTCGTCGGGAAGGGGCGGGAAGGTCTCGCCGACGCTCTGGCCGTGCTCGGCGATCAACGCGGGGAACTTGGCGGCGAGATCGTCCGCCGACCAGCCACCGTCGTGGTACGCCGTCGCGACGGCCTCGGGGTGCGACCAGATCTGCACACGGTCGCCGCCGATGCCGATGACCTGACCGGTGATGTCGGCCGAGGCATCCGAGGCGAGATAAGAGATCAGACCCGCGACATCGTCGGAAGTGCCGAAGCCGAGATCGTGACGGAAGAAGGCGGGCATCGGCTCACCGGCGCGATCGGCCTCGACGGCCGCGGCGAAGTACGGGACGGTTGCCGTCATGCCGGTCGCGGCGACGGGAACGACGGCGTTCGCCGTGATGCCCGCGCGCTTCAGCTCGAGGGCCCAGGTGCGGACCATGCCGACGATGCCGGCCTTGGCAGCCGCGTAGTTCGTCTGGCCGAAGGTACCGCGCTGTCCGGTGGGCGATCCGATGCAGATGATGCGACCGCCCTCGGCCTGCTCGCGCATGCGGATCGCGGCCTCGCGAACGCAGGTGAACGTGCCCCGCAGGTGGACGCCGATGACGGTGTCGAAGTCGTCGTCACTCATCTTCCAGAGCACGGTGTCGCGCAGGACGCCCGCGTTGGTGACCAGGATGTCGAGACGCCCGAATTTCTCGATCGCCGTGTCGACGAGGCGCTTGGCGGTCTCGGTCGGACCGACGGGTGCCACGACGGCGACGGCTGTTCCGCCTGCCGCTTCGATGGCCGCGACCGCGTCGGCGGCGATCTGCTCATCGACATCATTGACGACGACCGATGCGCCCTGTCGGGCGAGTTCGGTGGCGTAGGCCAGTCCGAGGCCGCGCCCCGATCCGGTCACAATGGCTACTTTGCCTTCCAGCGACATGGATGACTCCTTCGTATCTCTGCGTCCATTAGAGACCCGACAGTTGAGATTGTCAATTATTGAATGCGACCACCTTTGCTAGGATCGCTCCCATGAGCGCCGAGCAGCCCGCCGTGACCCGGAAGGGAAGGCTCAGCGCTGCCCTCGGGGATGACCTGAGCTTTCTGCTAGCCCGTGCGAACGCCTACTCGCTCGCGGCGGGCAACGCCGCGCTCGCAACGATCGGGTTGCGTGCTCGCTCCTACTCGGTTCTCGCCCTGGCCGCCGACGGCTCACGTCCCTCTCAGCGTGATCTGGCCGATTTTCTGCGGCTCGATCCCAGCCAGGTCGTGGCGCTCGTCGACGACCTGCAAACGCGCGGGCTCGTTGCCCGAGAAGCCGATCCGGCCGACCGGCGGACGAACGTGGTCGTCACGACCGCCGCGGGGAGAGCGCTGTACGAGCAGGCCCGGGTGCAGGCCCGGCGCGCCGAAGAGCAGGTCTTCGCACGTCTCTCGCCAAGCGAGCGCGAGCGGCTGGCGATCCTGCTGCAGCTCGTCGCCTTCCCCGACTGACGCCTTGCGGTGGGCTTCCCGTCACGGAGGGTGATCCATAGTGCCGCCGTGCGCGTACCGTGGAGGGGTGAAGATCACCGGCTCGTCGGACTGGCGCGAAGAACTCCCCTTCGACGTTCCCGTGCTCGTCGCGGACGTCGTGCCCGGCGATCCGACGCGGTGCTCGGAGTGCGGGATCGACTCGGCTCCGCACGAGCGCGACGCGCTCTGGGCGGTCAGGCGGCGGAACCCGAAGAGCCATGCGGGCGTCGTCCGGTTTCACTGCGCGGCGCATCTGCCGCCACCGCCGGCCCCCGTCGAGTCGGAGGAAGTCGTCCGCCTGCGCCGCACCGCTGCGCGCGCCGTGAGAGCCGCCGCACCCCGGCGCCCCACCGTGCCCGAACGAGTCGCGCCGGTGTGCCCCACGTGTTTCGTGGAAGTGCCGCCGACCGGGGTGTGCGGCATGTGCGGCGAACGCGTCGCCTGACGGTTGGTCTGGTCAGCCCAGCGGCTGCCGGTGCTCGAGGACGAATCTGGGCCGTCCGGCGAAGACGCCCGTCACCGACTGTGCGACGAGCACGAGTATGAGGAGCGCAAGCGAGAAGTTCCAGCCGCCGAGCCCCGCGTGCAGCCAGCCGAACAGCACGGGCCCCGCGGCGGCGATCAGATAGCCGACGGACTGCGCCATACCCGAGAGGGCGGCGGATGCGTCCGACGTGCGAGCGCGCTGGGCCATCAGGGTCAGGGCCATGCTGAGTGAAGCGCCCGACGACAGCCCCGCGATCAGGACCCACACGACGATGCCCTCCGGCGCGAGCATCAGGCCGGCGATCCCCGCGATCCCGACGATCGGAATCGCCGCAGGTACGTATCGCTCGGCGGGCCCGCGGAGCAGGAGCGGCACGATGATCGAGCCGACGATGGTCGTGAGCTGGTAGATCATCACGTCGAATCCGGCGACGACCTCGGATCGCCCGATCGACGTCGAGATCGCGGCCAACCAGGTCAGCATCATGTAGAAGGTCGCCGCCTGAAAGCCCATATACGCCGCGACCTGCCAGGCCAGAGCATCGCGCCAGATTCCTGTGCGGGAGCGTGCTGTGACGGGGCGGGCCAGGTGCACCGCGTGGTGGCCGCGCGTGGCCCACGCCCAGACGCCGATGGCGGGAATCAGCAGGCCGGCACCCGTGACCAGCAGTGCGATGCGCCATCCGGACTGTTCGTCGCCGAGGAACGACAGGGGTACGGCGACTCCCGACGAGATGGCGCCGACGCCCCCGAGCAATCCGGTGTACGCCGCCATCACGACCGGCACGCGCGTCGAGAAGTCCCGCTTGATCACCGCGGGCATCAGCACGTTGGCGATCGCGAGGGCGAGGCCGATCAGCACGGTCCCGATCCACAGGCTGACGGTCGGACCGGGCAGCGAGCGCACGATCGTGCCGGCGAGCAACACGAGCAGCGAGCCCAGCACGACCCGGGACATCCCGAACCGAAGGCTGAGCGCGAGGGCGAACGGGGACACCGCGGCCCACGCGACGAGCGGTACGGCCGCGATCAGGCCGAGCGTGCCGACCGAGAGTCCGGTGTCCGTGCCGATCTGATCGAGCAGGGGCCCGACGGCCGTGATGCTCAGGCGCATGTTCGCAGCGACCAGGCAGACGGCAACGAGCAGAGCCGCTCCCGCGCCGCGTGAACTGACGCTTCGCATCCCCGTCGTGTCCGGACCCGCGGAGCCGGATGCCGTCGAGCTCGTCATCCCCGACGCATCCGTGCGTGATTCGTCGTCGGAGCCCATGATCACCGGACTCTAGCCGAACTGTGGCGGCATCCGGGTGTCCGCTCCCGATCGTTGAGCGAGCGCAGCGAGTCGAACCGACGTCCGCTCAGTGGCCGGCGGAAGCGAGTGGCCACCCCGTGTACGCCTCTGCCAGGTACGTCCGTCCGGCCTCGGACTCCACAACGCTTCGCAGCTCGCCGACCTGGCGCAGACGGTCGAAGTCCGAGGCATCCGGTGCGACGTGCAGCATGCTCGTCATCCACCACGAGAAGTGCTGCGCCTTCCAGATGCGCTGCAGTGCCGTTTCGGCGTAGCCGTCGATCAAGCGTTCGTCGTTCTCGAGTAGCAGCGCCCGGAGGGCACGTTCGAGAAGGAGCACGTCGGCCACGGCCAGGTTCATGCCCTTTGCGCCCGTCGGCGGCACCGTGTGGGCGGCATCGCCCACGAGGGCGACGCGGCCCGCGCGCAGTTCATGTGCCACGAAACTCCGGAAGCGCAGGACGTCGCGTTGGAAGATCGGTCCCTGCTGCAGGGTCGTGCCGGGCACGCGGATCTGCAGTTGTTCCCAGATCTCCTCTTCGCTCAGTGCTTCGGGATCGGCTTCGGGGTCGCACTGGAAGTACATGCGCTGCACGGTGGCGCTGCGCTGGCTGATCAGCGCGAATCCTTCGGCGGAGTTGCTGTAGATGAGTTCTTCCGAGCTCGGCGGCGCCTCGCAGAGGATGCCGAACCAGGCGAAGGGGTACTCGCGGAAGTATCCGCCGGTCGACGAGCCCGTGACGGCCGCGCGAGCGACGCTGCGGGAGCCGTCGGCGCCGACCACGAACTCGGCGTCGATCTCGAAGGCCTTGCCCTCGGCATCCTCGGCGAACACTCGCGGGCGATCGGTATTGGCACCCTCGACGCGGAGCGCCGTGACGCCGAAACGCAGGTCCTGGCCGCCCGCCAGGCGAGCCGCGATCAGATCCTTCAGCACTTCGTGCTGGGGGTAGAGCCAGACGTTCCGGCCGGTCAGGCTGGGGAAGTCGATGCGGTGCCCCTGGCCCTCGAAGCGCAGTTCGATGCCGTCGTGGCGGTGCCCGACGGTCAGAACGCGGTCTGAGGCGCCCGACGAGGTGAGCACGTCGACGGTGCCGTGCTCGAGGATGCCGGCACGGATCGTGCTCTCGATCTCGTCGCGCGTGCGCTGGTCGATCACGACCGACTCGATGCCCGCCGCAGCGAGGAGGTGGGAGAGGAGCAGACCCGCGGGTCCCGCTCCGACGATCGCGACCCGGGTGCGGACGGTCTCGGTCATGGTGGCGTCTCCTTCGACGTGGTGTTCCCCTCAGCATCCCGCCCCCCTGACCATCGCGCACGTGCCTTCCCATTGAATGGGCACCGCTGGCTTTCCGGACACGCTCCCCTGGCACTTGTTGCGATCTCGAGGCGCCGCACGTCGCATCTACTGCCGGGGGAGCGGGTCGGGGGTGAGGTCTCAGCGCGGCTCGGCGGACAGGGCCGCGGAGATGCCCGCCGAGGCGCGGCGGAGCTCGTCGAGCGGTCCGGCCGTCGGGGCATCACGGGGGAGAACCATCGACAGGGCCGCGATGACCGCGCCCCCGGCATCCCGGATCGGCACCGCGATGCCCGTCGAGACGCTCTCGATCGACCCGGGCGCGACGACGTAGCCCACGCGCCGGATGTCGTCGAGCACACGCGCGAGCACGGTCCGATCCGTGATGGTCTCGGTCGAGACGGCCACGAGCGGACCGCCGAGAACCCGCCGGCGCAGGTCCTCGGGTCCGTAGGCCAGCAGCACGAGGCCGGACGACGAGGCGTGCAGGGGCAGTCGCCCGGCGATGCGCGTGATGTTGGCACCGGCCTCGGGGTGCGAGAGGCGCTCGACGAACAGAGCCTCGTCCTGTTCGAGCACCGCGAGTTGAGTGTGCTCGCGCACGCGTGCCTGCACCGTCGTCATGAACGGAAGCGCCGCTTGGCGCAATCGCAGCGCGCTCGATCCGCGCAGCGCGAGCTCCCACAGCCGCATGCCGAGGCGGACACGGTGCTCGTCGTCGCGCTCGAGCAGACCGGCGCGCACCAGCTCGTCGACAATGCGATGCGCCGTGGACGACGGCAACCCCGAACGGCGGCCGATCTGCGCCGCGGTCTGGACCGTGCGGTCGCCGCTGAAGGTATCGAGCACGCGCACGATCCGCTCCGCCATCGTGTCGCCCGTCGGCGAGTTCGCCATCCGCCCAAGATAGCCTCGGTGACGGAGGGGGAGCGACGATGCGCAGCGACGACACGATGCGGAGGGATGAGGGCGCCGACGGCGTTCTCGAGCGTGCCCTCGACGTGCTGCAGTGCTTCTCGGATGACGAGCCGGCCCTCTCGGCGGCGGTCATCGCCGAACGAACGGGCCTCGCGACCTCCACCCTGCATCGCTTGCTGACGCGCTTGACGGCGCTCGGCCTGCTCGCTCGTGCCCCGGGTCATCGCTACACGATCGGGGTGCGCCTCTGGGAGCTCGGCGAACTGTCGCCGCTCTCGGTGCGCCTGCGTGAGACCGCTCTTCCGCTCATGGTGCGGCTCTATGAGGCGACGGCCGAGAACGTCCACCTCGCGGTGCTGGATGCGCCGACCCCCGAGCATGCGACGGCGCTCTACGTGGGTCGGGTGACGGGCCAGACGTCCATTCCCACGCTCAGTCGCATGGGCGGGCGGCACCCGCTCCACACGACCGGGGTCGGCAAGGCGTTGCTGGCTACGCGCGACGAGGACTGGCTTGCGGAGTACTTCTCGACGCCGCTCGTCCGCGAGACGACGCACTCGATCACGACGGAAGAGGTGCTGCGCACCGAACTGGCGATTGCGCGTCGGCGGGGATACGCAACCACGCGTGAAGAGATGACGCTGGGCAACATCTCGGTCGCGGCGCCGCTCGGCAAGGTCGCGGGACTCCCCCCGGCGGCCATCGGGATGGTGGTCCGCATGGAACGGGCTGACGAGCGGCGGCTGGCGGCGCTCGTGACGCAGGCCGCGGCGGATCTGACGAGAATCCTACGCGACGAGCATCCCACTCAGTGAGAATCGGACCCGGACGCGGGGGGTGCGCCTGTCACCCTTTCGATAGGTCTTTGTCGAAGGAGACACCATGACAGACACATCCCCGCAGGCCGCGGCACCCGAGTCGTTGCTCGCCTCGCCGGACATGCCCTCGCAGCGCGAGATCAACGCCGAGATCGCCGAGATCCACGCTGATCACGCGGCCCGTGAAGCTCGCGGTGAGGCGCCCGCACCCACGACGCTGTACGACTTCGCGCCGTACCGCTCGAGCGTGCTGCGCCACCCCACCAAGAACCCGCGCCTGGTCGACCCCGAGACGATCGAGCTGTGGTCGCCGGCGTTCGGCCAGCGCGACGTCGCGGCGATCGAGACCGACCTGACGCTGCAGCACACGGGCGAGCCCCTCGGTGAGCGCATCACGGTGTCGGGCCGCGTGCTCGACAGCTGGGGTCGCCCCCTCGCGAACCAGCTCGTCGAGATCTGGCAGGCGAACTCGGCCGGGCGATACATCCACCAGCGCGACCAGCATCCAGCACCGTTGGATCCGAACTTCACGGGCGCCGGCCGCACGATCACAAACGACTTGGGCGAGTACTTTTTCACCACGATCAAGCCCGGTCCGTACCCGTGGAAGAACCACGTCAACGCGTGGCGTCCGGCGCACATCCACTTCTCGCTGTTCGGCACGGGCTTCACGCAGCGCATCATCACGCAGATGTACTTCCCGGGCGACCCGCTCTTCGCGCTCGACCCGATCTACAACACCATCCGCGATCAGAAGGCCCGCGATCGCCTCGTCGGCGTCTACGACCACGACCTCACGGTGCCCGAGTTCTCGATGGGTTATACGTGGGACATCGTCGTCGACGGCCCGTCCGCGACCTGGTTCGAGCCCGAGGGAGAGCACTGATGACCACCGAAACGCGCCTGGAGCCCACCCCCGGCCAGACCATCGGGCCTTTCTTCGCCTTCGGCCTCAACTACCCGAAGATGCACGAAGTCGCGTTCCCCCACTCGCCGGGGGCCATCGTGCTCGGTGGCACGGTTTATGACGGGTCGGGCGCACCGATCCCCGACGCGATCGTCGAGATCTGGGGAGCCGACAGCGACGGCACCGTCTCGCGCGAGCGGGGCGCACGCCGTCGCGATGACCACTCCTTCACGGGCTTCGGCCGCGCGGCGACGACCGACGACGGCCATTACGAGTTCTGGACCCGCAACCCCGGCGTGGTCGACGGCAAGGCGCCGTTCTTCGCGGTCGTCGTGTTCGCGCGCGGGCTGCCGAACAAGCTGCACACGCGCATCTACCTGCCCGAGGACGAGGCGCTCCTGGCCGCCGACCCGTTGCTGGCCGACCTCTCGGCGGACGAGCGCGCTACGCTCGTGGCAACGCGTACGCCCGACGGCTACCTGCGGCACGACATCCGGCTGCAGGGCGAGAAGGAGACCGTCTTCCTTGCCTTCTGATGCAACCCCCGATCGATCCGGCGCGCGCGAGTCGTCGCCCGCGTTCGATGTGGGGTTGCTCTCGCCCGTGAGTGTCGGACACGACGCTCTTGTCGCGGATCAGGCGGTTCTCGACGCACTTGTGGCGGTCGAGGTTGCCCTCGCCCGGGCGTATGGGTCGCTGGGTGTCGCGCCGGCCGCGGCTGTCGACGACATCTCGACCGCACTCGGTTGGCAGGGCAATGGACGCGGATGCCTCGGGCACCGGGTCGATGCTGTCGTCCTGGCGGCGGCATCGGTCTCGGGCGGCAACCCCGTCATCCCGCTCGTGGCCGAGCTCAAGGCGCGGGTGCCCGAGTCCGCCCGGCGCTGGGTGCATCGCGGGGCGACGAGCCAAGACATCCTGGATTCGGCTCTGATGCTCGTGTCGTACCGCGCGGGTCGTGCGATCCTTGCGCACCTGCGGAGCGTCGAGGTCGAGCTCGCGACGTTCGCTCGCACGCATGCCGAGGATGTCGGGGCTGCGCGCACGCTCACGCAACATGCCGTGCCGACCACCGTGGGTTTGCGCGCCGCCGTGTGGTTGCGCGGCGTGCGCAGGGCAACCGACCGGCTCGAGGCGGCGGTGACGCAACTGCCCGCTCAGCTCGGCGGCGCCGGCGGCACGCTCGCCGCGATCGTCGAGATCGCCGGAGCGGATGTGGCGGCTCGGCTGTCCTCGCCTTTCGCGGGAGCGCTGGGCCTCGCGGTACCGGATGCTCCGTGGCACACCAACAGGTGGCCCGTCACCGAACTGGGCGACGCGCTCGTGCAGGCGATCGACGCGGTCGGCAAGATCGCCACCGACATCGCCATGCTGTCGCGCACCGAGATCGGTGAACTCGCCGAGGGTGCGGCCGGTGGGTCGTCCGCGATGCCGCAGAAGCGCAACCCCTCGGGCTCCGTGCTGATTCGCTCGGCCGCGTTGCGTGCACCTCAGCTCGGCGCCACGCTGCATCTGGCCGCGGCGCTCGCGGCGGACGAGCGTCCGGATGGCTCATGGCACGCCGAATGGCCGACGCTGCGTGAACTGCTGCGGCTGGCGCTCGGGGTCGCGGCGACCTCGGCTCGTGTCGTGGCAGGACTGTCCGTCGACAGCGCGGCGGTCGCCCGCAACCTCGCGCAGACCGGCGCGCTCATCGTCAGCGAGCGCCTCTCGCTTGTGCTCGTGCCCCTCGTCGGGCGCGAGCGCTTCGATCACCTGGTGGCCGAAGCATCCGAGGGAGCAGACCTCGCCGACCTCGTGCGGGCGCTGCCCGAAGCGGCCGACCTCGACGTCGACGCGCTCGTCGACCCCGGCCGATACCTCGGCCTCGCCGATGCGTACCTCGATGGCGCGTTGCGCGAGCGTGGCCCCCATGGCGAAACCCCGGAGGTTCTCTCATGACCGTTCCGCGTATTGCGGTGACCGCACCGGCCGGCCCGGAAGGCGCGCCGTTTGTTGTGCTCGGACCGTCACTCGGCACCTCGACGATCCTCTGGGAGGACGTCGTGCCCGCGCTGGCCGCCGATTACCGCGTCGTTGCGTGGGATCTGCCGGGGCACGGAGCGTCGCCCGTTGCCGACGAGCCGTTCACTGTCGGCGAGCTGGCCGACGCGGTGGCCGAGCACATCCGTGAATGGGGCGGCCGGGCTCTGTATGCGGGGGTGTCACTCGGCGGTGCCGTCGGACTCGAGCTGTGTCTTCGGCATCCCGAGCTCGTGGACCGCGCCGCGATCGTCGCGTCGGGTGCACAGCTCGGCGACCCCGCCGCCTGGCATGAGCGTGCCGCGCAGGCGCGCACCCAGTCGACGTCGAGTCTGATCGTCGGTTCCGCGCAGCGCTGGTTCGCCCCGGACTCCATCGCGCGGCGCCCCGAGCTGACGGGCCGGCTGCTGCATGCCCTTCAGGACGCCGACGACGACAGCTACGCCCGTTGCTGCGAGGCGCTCGCCGCGTACGACGTGCGCGGGCGGATCGCCGAGATCGGCCTGCCCGTGCTCGCGGCGTGGGGCGAGCATGATGCCGTCGCGCCCGAGGCGAAGGCGCTGGAGATCGCGGAAGGAGTCCGCGACGGTCGCGCTGTCCGCATCGACGGGGCCGCGCATCTGCCCCCCGCCGAACAGCGCGAGGCGACCGCCCGGCTGCTGCAGGAGTTCTTCGAAGGGACGAGCCGATGACCAGACCCGCGGGCGAAGGCCTGAGCGACGAAGAACGCTACGACCAGGGCATGGTCGTGCGTCGTGCTGTTCTGTCGGACGAGCACGTCGACCGTTCGATCGCGAACACGACCGACCTGACGGCGGACTTCCAGGACTTCATCACCCGGGTCGCCTGGGGGGATGTCTGGTCGCGTCCGGGACTGCAGCGGCGCGAGCGCTCGATCGCGGTGCTCACGTCGCTCATCGCGCTCGGACATCACGAAGAGCTCGCGATGCACCTGCGCGCCGCTCTCCGGAATGGGCTGACGGTCGACGAGATCCGCGAGGTCATCCTGCAGTCCGCGATCTATGCCGGGGTTCCCGCCGCGAACACGGCGTTCCGCATCGCCGGTGAGGTCTTCGCCGAGGCCTGACCCGCCCGGGTCGCGGTGCCCGCGGCATCCGTCCGTCGCGTCCCATTCGCGCTACTCCGCTGTCGCAGATCGACCTTTATCGACCCCGCGAGCATCGATGTGCGACAGCGGAGCGGTTCAGGGAGGGATGGCGCGGACGCCGGAGCAGCAGTAGAGTGAACGTATAGCGAACGTGCGTTCGCACAGCGAACATGTGCAAGGAGGCGGCATGATCGACAAGACCGTACCGACCGTCGCAGAGGCGGTCGGAGACATCCCGGATGGCGCGACGATCATGATCGGCGGCTTCGGCCGCGCGGGGCAGCCCGTCGAGCTGATCGGCGCGCTGATCGCCCACGGCGCCAAGAACCTGACGATCGTCAACAACAACGCCGGCAACGGTGACACGGGGCTCGCGGCGCTGTTGGCCAACAAGCAGGTGCGGAAGATCATCTGCTCGTTCCCGAGGCAGAGCGACTCGTGGGTCTTCGACGGTCTGTATCGCGCCGGCGAGATCGAGCTCGAGCTGGTGCCGCAGGGCAACCTCGCGGAGCGCATCCGAGCCGCCGGAGCCGGCATCGGCGCGTTCTTCTCGCCCACGGGCGTCGGCACGGAGCTGGCCGCAGGCAAGGAAGAGCGCGAGATCGACGGACGTCGCTACGTGCTCGAATACCCCATCAAGGCGGACTTCGCGCTGATCAGCGCGCTGCGCGCGGATCGCTGGGGAAACCTGGTCTACCGCGAAACTGCTCGCAACTTCGGACCGATCATGGCGGCCGCCGCGACAACGACCGTCGCGCAGGTCGACGAGGTCGTGCCGCTCGGCACCCTCGATCCCGAGACCGTTGTCACGCCCGGCATCTTCACCGATCGCGTCGTGGCCGTCGGCGAGCGCCGATGGGTCCGAGACGGTGAGTTCGTCGGAGGGGTCGACATCGAAGGTCAACCGCTCGAAGAGAAGGAGGATGCCGCATGAGCACCCGCATCACCCGCGACGAGCTCGCGAAGCGCATCGCCGACGACATCCCCGAGGGCGCCTATGTGAACCTCGGTATCGGTGCTCCGACGCTGGTCGCCAACTTCCTGCCTGATGACCTCGAGATCATCCTGCACACCGAGAACGGATTGCTCGGCATGGGCCCCGCACCGGAGCCGGGGCGCATCGATCCCGACCTGATCAACGCCGGCAAGCAGCCCGTCACGGCGCTCGCGGGTGCCGCCTACTTCCATCACGCCGATTCGTTCGGCATGATGCGCGGCGGCCACCTCGACGTGTGCGTCCTCGGGGCTTTCCAGGTCAGCCAGAACGGCGACCTCGCCAACTGGTCGACGGGCGCACCCGGGGCGATTCCCGCGGTCGGTGGCGCGATGGACCTGGCGATCGGGGCCAAGGACGTCTACGTGATGACCGACCTGCTCACCAAGCAGGGCGACTCCAAGCTCGTCGAGGCGTGCACGTACCCGCTGACCGGCGTGGGGTGCGTGAGCCGCGTCTACACCGATCACGCCATCTTCGACGTCACGCCCGACGGCTTCGCCGTCCGCGAGGCGTTCGGCGACAACACCCTCGAGTCCCTCGCCGAGCTGACCGGCCTCAACCTCGTTCGTTGAGCGAGCGAGACGAAACGCAAGGAGAATCAGCATGACCGCCACGTATGTGTACGACGCCGTCCGCACCCCGTTCGGCCGGGCCGGCGGGGCCCTGTCCGGCATTCGTCCCGATGATCTCGCCGCCGTTGTCATGAAGGCCGCCGCCGAGCGGACGGGCCTTGATCCTGCCCGCATCGACGACGTCATCTTCGGCGACGCCAACCAGGCGGGGGAGGACAACCGCAACGTTGCTCGTTTCGGCGCGCTGCTCGCGGGGTTCCCGTCCAGTGTTTCCGGGGTGACGGTCAACCGCCTGTGCGGTTCGGCCGTCGAGGCCGTGATTCAGGGATCTCGCGCCATCGAGTCGGGGGACGCCGAGATCATCCTCGCCGGCGGAGTCGAGTCGATGAGCCGCGCGCCCTTCGTCGTCGAGAAGTCGCCGAAGCCGTGGCCGGCCGTCGGCAACCAGACGATGTGGAACACCTCGATCGGGTGGCGTATGACCAACCCGGCGCTCCGCGAAGACTGGACGATCAGCAACGGCGCTTCGGCCGAGAAGCTCGCCGAGCTCTACGACATCTCGCGCGAAGCTCAGGATGCGTTCACCCTCCGCAGTCACCAGCTGGCAGCCGCGGCCTGGGACGCCGGCGCCTACGCCGGTGAGATCGTTCAGGTGCCCGGCGCCGAGCTCGCCCGCGACGAGGGCATCCGCGCCGACACATCGCTCGAAAAGCTGGCCGGCTTGCGCCCGCTCTTCGCGAAGAACGGTTCGGTGACGGCCGGCAACGCATCCTCGATCAACGACGGAGCTTCTGCCGTTCTGCTCGGTTCCGAGGGCGCACTCGACATCGACCCGCTCGCGCGCATCACCGGGCGCGGCGTGTTCGGCAATGACCCCGACGTGTTCGGTATCGCGCCCGTCGAGGCGGCGAACCGCGCGCTCGCCCGTGCTGGTCGCACCTGGGCGGACGTCGACTTCGTGGAGCTCAATGAGGCATTCGCCTCGCAGTCTCTCGCGTGCCTGAAGCTCTGGCCCGAGCTCGACCCCGACAAGCTCAACATCCACGGGGGCGCGATCGCGATCGGCCACCCCCTCGGCGCATCGGGCGGCCGCATCATCGGCCACGCGGCGCACGAGCTGAAGCGGCGCGGAGGTGGAGTCGCGGTCGCGGCGATCTGCATCGGCGTCGGTCAGGGCCTCGCCGTCGTCCTCGAGCGGTAGACGCATGGACGAGGGCGAAGCGGATGCCTCGGCATCCGGCACGTTCGTGCAGTCGTTCGCTCGCGGGCTCGGGGTGATCCGCGCGTTCGATGCGGAGCACCCGGAACTCTCGCTCAGTGAAGTCGCCCGTCGTGCCGAGCTCACCCGCGCCGCGGCCCGGAGGTTTCTGCTCACGCTCGAGACGCTCGGCTACGTCCGCAGTGACGGTCGGTCGTTCGCCCTGACGCCGCGCGTGCTGGAGCTCGGCTTCAGCTACCTCTCGGCGCTGTCGCTTCCCGAGGTCGTGCAGCCGCACCTCGAGCGGCTCTCGCGTGAGGTCGACGAGAGCGTCTCGGCGGGCGTTCTGGACGGCACCGACATCGTCTACGTCGCCCGAGTACCGACGCGGCGGATCATGAGCGTCCGCATCACGATCGGCACGCGCTTCCCGGCCTACGCGACGAGCATCGGCCGGGCTCTCCTCGCCGGATTGCCGGATGCCGCGGTGGACGCTGTGCTCGAGGCGTCCGATCTGCGGGCCTTCACGGATCACACGTTGGCCGACCGCGGGTCCATCAGGTACGAGCTCGTGCGCGTGCGCGAGCAGGGCTGGGCGTTCGTCGACGGTGAGCTCGAGTCGGGGCTCCGCTCGATCGCCGTGCCACTGCACGATCGGGACGGCGCGGTGACCGCGGCTATCAACGTCTCGTCGAGCACGACCCGCGACAGTGCGGAGCACCAGATCGAGCGCTACGTTCCCGCGCTGCTGCGCACGGGTGCGGCGATCGACGCCGAGCTACGCCTCGTCTGACGCGCGCGCGGGCGGGTCAGCGCACGCCCTTCATCAGCTTCAGCACGGGCCGGACCGCCAGGACCATCCCGAGCCCGACCACGATGGCGATCGCACCCAGGATGGCGAAGTAGGGCGCCTCGTTGTTCACGTCGAAGAACTGCGTGAGCCATCCCGAGATCGCGGTACCGAGCGCGACCGACAGGAAGAACAGCGCCACCATCTGCGTGTGGAACATCTCGGGCGCGAGTTTCGTGCTGACCGAGAGCCCGATCGGCGAGAGCAGCAGCTCGGCGACGGTGAACACGAACAGGATGCCGACGATCGCGAGCAGCGGTGTGGAGTTCGCGCCCCCGCCCGAGAAGGGCAGGAAGAGCAGGAAGGCGACGCCCATGATCGCGACGCCGAGGGCGAACTTGACCGGAGTGGAGGGCTGGCGGCGTCCGAGCTTCAACCAGAGGGCCGAGAAGACGCCCGACAGGATGATGATGAAGACGGGGTTGATCGACTGGACCCACGAGACCGGCATCTCCCAACCGAACAGGTTGCGATTGAGCTTCTCGTCCGAGTAGATCGTCAGGATGGTGAACTGCTGCTGGTACAGCGACCAGAAAGCCACGCTCGTGATCCACAGGGGGATGAACCCCACGACCCGCGAACGCTCGGTGGCCGTGATGCGCTTGCTGGACATGATGACGACGAAGTAGGCGATCGTCGCGACGAGCGTCACGACGATGACGACGAGCGACAGGTTGTCGACCCGCACCACTCCGACCAGCACGGCGACGGCGACGAGGGCGATCCCGGCGAGTGCCGCGCCGATCACGAGCGCCCGACGCGCGCGGGGGAGGGGGTTCGGCACCCGTCGCGCCTCGTCGGGCAGCTGCTTACGGCCGAAGGAATACTGGATCAGGCCGAACGCCATGCCCACGGCCGCGAGACCGAAGCCCCAGTGGAAACCGAGGGTGGTCTGCAGCAGTCCGGTGAGCAGCGGACCGAGGAACGCGCCGAGGTTGATGCCGAGGTAGAAGAGCGAGAAGCCCGAATCCCGGCGGGGGTCGTCGGCCGCGTAGAGCGTGCCGACGACGGAGGTCGCGTTCGCCTTCAGCCCGCCCGACCCGACGGCGACCAGCACGAGGCCCACCGCGACACCGGTGACACCGGGCAGCAGGGCGAGCGCGATGTGCCCGGCCATGATGACGATTGCGCTGTAGAACAGCACGCGCTCCGAGCCGAGCAGGCGGTCCGCGATCCATGCGCCGAGGATCGTGGAGAGGTACACCGCGCCGCCATAGGCCCCGACGATCCCGGCGGCGATCGGCTGCGGGATGGCCAGGCCGCCCTCGGCGACCGAGTAGTACAGGTAGATCAGCAGGATTCCCTGCATGCCGTAGAAGCTGAAGCGCTCCCACATCTCGACGCCGAAGATGTGCGCGAGTTCCCAGGGCTGTCCGAAGAATCGGGTGTCGCGGCTGCCCGTCTGACGGGTGACGGATGCTTCGCCGGTCTGCGTCGACCCGGAGCCGTGTTCGTCGGTCATGGGCGCCAGATTAGTAGCCCTCGTCCCCGGCGGGTCGATCGCCGCGCTCGCTGGCGATGAGCGCGGAGGTCAGCGTCCGTCGGGGATGGACGCGTGGTCGACGGGCGGCCCGTGGCGGGGGATCAGGAGCGACAGCACGAGCGCGATCACCGCGGCGCCGCCGGCGAGCAGGAAACTCGTCTGGAACGCCGCGGCCGTGGGAACCGCGACGCCCTCGTACGGCTGGGACATCGCCGCGAGCACGGCGCCGAGCACCGCGGCCGCTGTGCTCGTTCCCACCGAACGGAAAAGGGCGTTCAGGCCGTTCGATGCGCCGGTCTCGTTCGCGGGCACGGCGCGCATGATCAGCATCGGCATCCCGGCGAATCCGAGTCCGATGCCCACCCCGACGAGAATGTTGGCGAACAGGATGTGCCAGACCTCGCTCGAGAAGAAATACACGAACGCGTAGGCGATGACGAGTGCGATGGCGCCACCGGTCAGCAGGGCGCGCGGCCCGATCGTCCGCTCCAGTCGCCCGGCGAGGGGCGAGATCAACATCATCACGAGACCCGCGGGCATGACCACGAGGGCGGCGCCGATCAGCGAGAGCCCCAGGCCGGCGCCCGATCCGACGGGCAGTTCGAGCAGCTGCGGAAAGATGATGTTCGATCCGAAGAGTGCGAAGCCCATGCCGATCGAGGCGAGGTTGGTCAACAAGACGGGGCGACGGGCGGCCACTCGCAGATCCAGGAGTGGCTCGGCGGCGCGCAGCTGGTACCAGCCCCACACGAGCAGCACGACGATACCGCCGAGCCCGCACCCGAGAGTCGGGGCACTCGTCCAGCCCCACTCGCTCCCCCGCGAGATGGCGAGCAGGATGCCGGTGAGGCCGACGGCGAGTCCGAGGGCCCCGATGTAGTCGAAGCGGCCGGGGGTGCGCAGCACGCTCACCGGAACGATCCAGACGACCAGCACCAACACGATCGCGCCGAGCGCGGCGGCGACCCAGAAGAGCACGTGCCAGTCGGTCCGCTCGGTCACGAGGGCGCTGAGCGGCAGCCCGAGTGCTCCGCCGACGCCCATGGTCGCGCTGATCAGGGCGACGGATGTGCCGAGCCGGTCGCGGTGGACGACATCGCGCAGGATCGAGATGCCGAGCGGCACGACTCCCGTCACGGCGCCCTGCAGCGCGCGCCCGATGATGACCCCGACGATGTTGCTTGACAGGCCCGCGATCACCGAGCCGAGGATCAGGCACGCCAGGAGCGCGATGATGATCCGCCGTTTGCCGTACATGTCGCCCAGGCGTCCGGCGATCGGGGTGATCACCGCCGCGGTCAGCAACGTCGCGGTGACGACCCACGCGGTGTCCTCGCGGGACGCGTCGAGCAACTCGGGGAGCTTGGCCTGGATGGGCACGACGAGCGTGTACATGAACGACGCGCAGAGCCCGGCGAGGGCCAGAACGGCGACGATGGCGCCCTGCGGGGGGATACGTGTCAGGCGATTTCTGTCGCCTGCTTCACGTGAACCCACCGACTCAGGCTATCGGCGGGTCGGCGGGGTGCGGGGCGCCAGTGCCCACTGAGAGGGATTGGGCGCGCGCATCGTGGTCACAGAACCGCGCCTGTGCGCTCATACAACGTCGCGCAGACCCGCTTCGATCATGTCGAGCCACCCGCCCACGTTCGCGCGCGCCTCGGGAGTATCGGGGTAGCGGCAGCGCAGATGCAGGCCGTCGTCGTTGACGATGAACCAGATCATGACGCCGTCCGTCTCGATGACGGCAGAGACGTACTGGATCCCCAGTGCCCCCTCGACGGGAGGCAGGCGCCGGGTGTCGAGCCAGGAGATCGCGAACATGCCGGGCCCCGCAGGCATACCGCCGTACGGCGCGAATATGGGTGCGAGCGGATACGAGCCGAGCGCGAGCGCGTCTTTGACGGCGGCGGCGGATGCGATGGGGTCGGTCGCGGCGAACTGGATGACGGAGTTGGTGATGAACCAGCCGACCGAGTCATGCCAGCGCGGCTCGTTTCGGCTGTGCACCGGAAAAACGGCGCGGAGCGGGGCGCCGCTCACGCGTGCCGTCGTCTCGGCGAGAACCGAGAGCGCAAGCGCGGTCATGCGGACGCCCCGGTCGGTTGCCCGTGCCTCGAAAACTCGGGTTTCTTCGGCGGAGAGGACGTCGCGCACCTCGACCACCTCGCGGCGCGGGCACGAGAGATCGCCGAGGGGAAGGGGGAAGGCGGGCATGGCGCCGTCCTCGATTGCCAGGATGTCGCTCCAGCGCTGTCGGACATCTGCCGGAGCCGGAGGCATCCGTTCGAGGACGTCGGAATGTTCGGCGAAGGATGCCGCGGGCACGGGTTCGGCGCCCGGATGGCCCGACAGGCGGGTCACCATGTCGCGCACGAGCACGAGCAGCGACCACATGTCGACGTGGGCGTGGTCCGAGCCGATCACCGCCGTGGGACGGGGGTCGAGCGGGTCGGGGGCGTCGGGAATCACGACGCACACCCGGTGCGAGGGTCGCTCGAACGGCGAACACGCGGCATCGAACACATCGCGCAGCGCATCGCGGGTGAGTTCGTCGTCGCCGACCGGATGCCGCAGCCACTCGCCGCCCTCGATGTCGACCTCGTGCAGCGCGAGCTCGCCCGCGTCGTTATACGAGAAGGCGCTTCGGAGGGTCCCGTGTCGGGCGATAACCGCCATCCACGCCGCCGCCACATCGTCGAGCGTTGCCCCGACCGGGAGGCGGAAGGCGACCGCCATCCACGAGCCCGGGCGGGTGCCCTCGCCGACGTGCCGACGCTGGTCGAACGAGATCGGCAGCCGCTTGCCGGGTCGCTCGCTCGCGCGCGTCGCGAAGCTCTGCAGGGTGCCCCGGGGCAGGGACATCTGGGCGACATTCGTCAGGCGCATGGCGCCGTAGTCTAGGTGCGCGGGTCAGAATCGGGTGGCG
>NZ_HG779689.1:0-6582 GCF_000582705.2 Microbacterium sp. C448 | reverse complement strand
GCTGCTGAACGCCCGCCGCATCCGCAAGATGACGTCGTCGTACGTGGGTGAGAACAAGGAGTTCGAACGGCAGTTTCTCTCCGGTGAGCTCGAGCTCGAACTCACCCCGCAGGGCACTCTTGCCGAAAAGCTCCGCGCGGGCGGCTCGGGCGTCGCGGCGTTCTACACGCAGACGGGCGTCGGCACCCAGGTTGCCGAAGGTGGGCTGCCGCGACGTTACGACGGATCGGGCGGCGTTTCGGTCGCGTCGCCGCCGAAAGATGTCCGCGTCTTCGACGTGGCGGGCGAACCGCGCGAACACGTCCTCGAAGAGGCGATCGTGACGGACTTCGCTCTCGTCCACGCCCTCCGCGGCGACCGGCACGGCAACCTGATCTTCAACAAGGCGGCCCGCAACTTCAACCCGCTCGCGGCGATGGCGGGTCGCGTCTGCATCGCCCAGGTGGAAGAACTCGTCGAGCCCGGCGAACTCGACCCCGACCAGGTGCATCTGCCCGGGGTGTACGTGCACCGCATCGTCGAGGTCGGCACCGACATCGAAAAGCGCATCGAGCGTCGCACGGTGCGCGCCGGTTCGGAAGGGAACTGACATGGCCCTCGATCGCCTGCAGATGGCCGCGCGTGCCGCCGCCGAGCTGACGGATGGCTCGTACGTCAACCTCGGGATCGGCCTGCCGACCCTCATCCCCAACTACGTGCCGGATGGCGTCACCGTCGTGCTGCAGTCCGAGAACGGAATCCTCGGCGTCGGACCCTACCCGGTTGACGCAGATGTCGACCCCGACCTGATCAACGCCGGCAAAGAGACGGTGACCACGCTCCCTGGCTCGTCGTTCTTCGACTCCGCGACGAGCTTCGGCATGATCCGGGGCGGCAAGATCGACGTCGCCGTGCTCGGTGCGATGCAGGTCTCGAGCACCGGCGACCTGGCCAACTGGATGATTCCCGGCAAGATGGTCAAGGGACCGGGCGGTGCGATGGACTTGGTGCATGGTGCGGCGAAGGTCATCGTGCTGATGGAGCACGTGGCGAAGGACGGTTCGGCGAAGATCGTCGACGTGTGCTCGCTGCCCCTCACCGGGCGCGGCGTGGTCGACCGCATCATCACCGACCTGGCCGTGATCGATGTGACCCCCGACGGCCTCGTACTGGTGGAGGTGGCGCCCGGCGTGACGGTGGCCGAGGTGATCGCGGCGACCGAGCCACCCCTGACGGTTTCGCCCGCACTGAAGGAGCACGCATGAGCGAGGCAGCGCACGAAGAGCAGCCCCACGACATCGTTATCGTCGCGGCCGCCCGCACCCCCCAGGGGCGGTTGAAGGGCCAGCTCGCGTCGTTCACGGCGCCGCAGCTCGGCGGCTTCGCCATCCGTGGGGCGCTCGACAATGCCGGCATTGCGCCGGACGCCGTCGACGCCGTCGTGCTCGGACAGGTGCTTCCCGCCGGGTCGGGCCAGAACCCCGCACGCCAGGCCGCTCTCGCGGCGGGCATCGGGTGGGATGTGCCCGCGTCATCCGTCAACAAAGTCTGTCTGTCGGGTCTCACGGCGATCATCGACGCCGCGCGCATGATCCGCGTCGGCGACGCGGAGGTCGTGGTTGCCGGGGGCATGGAATCGATGACCCGCGCACCCCACCTGCTGATGGGTTCGCGTGACGGCTGGCAGTACGGCAGCGTCGAGGTGCTCGACCACATGGCCCTCGACGGACTGACCGACGCGTACGACAACGAGAGCATGGGTGCGTCGACCGAGCGCCACAACGAGCGGTTCGAGGTGACGCGCGAGCAGCAGGATGCCGCGTCCGCGCGGTCGCATCAGCGCGCGGCGGCCGCGACCGAGGCGGGCGTCTTCGTCGACGAGATCGTGCCGGTCGAGGTGCCGCAGCGGCGGGGGGACCCTGTGCTCGTGACGGCGGATGAAGGCATCCGTCCCGACACGACCGTCGAGACGCTCGGGCGGCTGCGACCCGCGTTCGCCGCGGGCGGGTCGATCACGGCCGGCAATTCGTCCCAGATTTCGGATGGCGCGGCCGCTGTTGTGCTCACGCACCGCGTTCACGCCGAGGCAAAGGGTTGGCCCGTGCTCGCCGTCGTCGGTGCGAGCGGCCAGGTCGCCGGGCCCGACAATTCTCTGCACGCGCAGCCCGCCCGGGCAATCGCGAAGGCGCTCGAGAAACAGGGACTGACCGCGGCCGACCTCGACATCGTCGAGATCAACGAGGCATTCGGTGCGGTCGTTGTGCGCTCGCAGGCCGAGCTGGGCCTCGGCGACGACGTCGTCAACGTCCACGGCGGCGGCATCGCGGTCGGTCACCCGATCGGCGCATCCGGCGCACGGCTCGTCGTGCACGCGGTGCATGAGCTCGGCCGGCGGGGGAGCGGCACCGCGGCTGTGGCGCTGTGCGGTGGTGGGGGCCAGGGCGAGGCGCTCATCCTCACGCGCTGAGCGGAGCGTCGGAAGCGCGGTGCGCGAGATCGCCCGTTGTTGCCGAGAGCGCCGGTTGGTGGCGCGCGACAAGAGGCGATCTCGGCGGTAGGCGGCGGGCTCGGTGGCACGAGAGGCGGGTGGGTAGTGTGCCGATGTGAGCAACGCAGGCACCGGCCCCGACATCCACCCCCTCCGCCCCTCCGACCACGACGAGTGGCTCGCCCTGTGGCAGGCGTACATCGCCTTCTACAAGGCATCCGTTCCCGATGACATCACCGAACTGACGTTCGAGCGCATCACGAGCGCGAATGTCGAGATTCACGGCGCGATCGCGCGGGATCAAACGGGTCGGGCAGTCGGTATCGTGCACTGGCTGACGCACCCGGCCACGTGGTCGCGCGTGCCGTACGTCTACCTCGAGGACCTGTACGTCGAGTCGGGGGTTCGCGGCGGCGGGATGGGGCGCGCCCTGATCGGTCATGTGGAGCAGTGGGCGCGCGGGCACGGTGCCGCCAAGGTGTACTGGCTCACCCACGACACGAACGCGACAGCGCGCGGGCTGTATGACCTTGTCGCAACACACACGGGCTTCGTCCACTACGAGATTCCGCTCGCCTGAGCCGGATGCGGGGCTGACTAATTGCGGATGCGCTTCTTCAGCAGCTTCGCCTCGTCGCCGTGCACGGGGGAATCGTCGGCTATCAAGTGGCCGCGGGATGCGCGCCGCTTGTCGACGATCGCGCCGATTGCGAGCGCTGCCGTGATTCCCCAACTGAGCCACGCCAGCGCCTCGCGCCAGGTGAACTCGCTGTCACGCGCACCGCGCAGCAGCGTGATGCCGCCGGTGACCGCAGAGATGAGGCCTGTGCCGAAGAGGTACTTGCGCATGTCCCCAACGCTACCGAAGGTCGGTGCGCCGCGCTCACGGTTGACATTTCGCCGCCGGTGCCCGCCGCATCCGTTCGCCCGTCTTCCCTCTGTGTCGCCCGTGCGCCGCGCCCTCCTGCCCCGAAACACCCCCATTGTCGCGAAACACCCGGGGTCGAGGGGTGTCTCGACGCACATTGGGTGTTTCGCCGAAGTAGGCGGGCGCAGGTGCGGGAAGGATGCTGGGGCCCGGTGCACATGGAGAGACGGATGCCTCGGGCCGGGCATCGTCGACGCGCCAGATACCCTGGAGGAAGCACGCATGCCCGTCCCGATGCTCGTGAGAGGCCCCCGTGACGACCGATCTGCCCGATCGCGCCGACTTCGTCGTCGTCGCCAATCGACTGCCCGTCGACCGCGCCGAGGACGGTGAATGGCGGCGCTCGCCGGGAGGACTCGTGACGGCCCTCGAGCCGATGATGCGCCGTGCCGACGGTGCGTGGGTGGGATGGCCGGGTCAAGCCGACCTCGAGCTGGAACCCTTCGAATTCGAGGGCACGCACCTCGTGCCCATCGTGCTCAGTGCCGAGGACGTCGAGTTGTACTACGAGGGTTTCTCGAACGACACGATCTGGCCGCTCTATCACGACGTGATCGCGGCGCCGCGCTACAGCCGGCTGTGGTGGGAGGCCTACGTCCGCGTCAACAAACGCTTCGCCGAGGCCACCGCCGCCGTGTCCGCTGAGGGCGCGACGGTCTGGGTGCAGGATTACCAGCTGCAGCTCGTGCCCAAAATGCTGCGCGAGCTGCGCCCCGACCTGACGATCGGCTACTTCCATCACATCCCGTTCCCGGCATACGGGCTGTACTCGCAGCTGCCGTGGCGCAAACAGGTGCTCGAGGGTCTGCTCGGAGCGGATGTCATCGGGTTCCAGCGCGTCGCGGATGCCGGAAACTTCGCCCGCGCCGTGCGGCGCCAGCTTCGCTACGACACCAAGGCTTCGGGGATCTCGGTGCCCGTCGGTGACGGCCGCACCCGAATCGCCCTCGCGAAGGCCTTCCCGATCTCGATCGACGCCGAGTCCTACGCCGAGCTCGCGCGCTCGCCCGAGGTGCAGGCGCGGGCGATCGAGATCCGCGAGGGCCTCGGCAATCCGCGGAAGATCCTGCTGGGTGTCGATCGCCTGGACTACACGAAGGGCATCCGGCACCGGATGAAGGCGTTCGGCGAGCTTCTCACCGACGGCAAGCTCGACACGTCCGACGTGACGCTCGTGCAGGTCGCGAGCCCGAGCCGCGAGCGCGTCGTGGCGTACGCCCAATTGCGCGACGAGATCGAGCTGACGGTCGGGCGCATCAACGGCACGTTCGACACGATGGGCCACACGGCCATCCGTTATCTCCACCACGGCTATCCCCGTGAAGAGATGGTCGCGCTGTTCCTCGCCGCCGACGTCATGCTCGTCACGGCGCTTCGCGACGGAATGAACCTCGTCGCCAAGGAATATGTCGCCTCGCGCATCGACAATCGCGGCGTGCTCGTGCTGAGCGAGTTCGCCGGCGCGGCCGACGAGCTCGGCAGCGCCCTGCTCATCAACCCGCACGACATCGAGGGGCTCAAGGAGTCGATCATGCGCGCCGTCGAGATGCCCGGAGCGGAACAGGGACGCCGCATGCGTTCGCTCCGCCGCCGGGTGTTCGAGCACGATGTCGAGGCCTGGTCGCAGAGCTTCGTTGCGGCTCTCGATGCCGCGCGTCGTCGCGACCGGGGCCCGGCTCCGAGAGAGGTGGCACCCGCATGAGCATGGACTCAAGCGAGATGACGACCGACCTGACGGCAGCGCTCGAGCCGCTCGCCGCAACACCCGTGCTGCTCGTCGCGCTGGACTTCGATGGCACACTCGCGCCCCTCATCGACGAACCGATGGCCGCTCGTGCACTGCCCGCGTCGAAAGAGGCGATTGCGAGCTTGGCGGCACTGCCCGACACGGTCGTCGCCTTCGTCTCGGGACGGATGCTGGCGGATCTGCGCGTCATCGGCGAGCACCGAGACGACTCACCGATCTATCTCGCCGGATCGCACGGCGCCGAATTCTGGTACCCCACGGGCGCCGCGGCAAACCACGTTCACGGGGGCGACACCGACACCGACGACGTGGATGCCGATGCCCTCCGTGCCGACGCCGACCTGATCGTCGCCGACATCGAGGGGGCGTGGATTGAGCACAAGGCCCTCGGTTTTGCGCTGCATTCCCGCATGAGCACCGCCGAGGACGCCGCGCGGGCGACGCGCGAGATCGACGCGCTCGTGGTCGAGCGCGCCCCGGGCTGGCGTCGGCGCACAGGCCAGGACATCCTCGAGTTCTCATCGAGCCACGCCGGCAAGGATGTCGCGATAGCCGCGCTGCGCGAAGAGACCGGCGCGACGGCCGTGTTCTTCGCCGGCGACGACGTGACGGACGAGGACGCGATCGCTCACCTGAGCGACGGCGACCTGGGCGTGCGCGTCGGGCCGGGGGAGTCATCCGCTCGTTTGCGTGTTGCAGATGCCCAAGAACTCGCCGGAGTGTTGTCGACCCTCGCGCGGATGCGGGCAGCGCGGCGGGAATAGACTCGGGGGATGGCTCCGTACGACCCGTCTGACAGTTCCCCCGTCGATATCAAGCCCCGCTCGCGGGTCGTCACCGACGGCATCGAAGCGACCACCTCACGCGGAATGCTCCGCGGTGTCGGGATGGGCGACGCCGATTGGGAGAAGCCCCAGATCGGCATTGCGTCGAGCTGGAACGAGATCACGCCCTGCAACCTGAGCCTGGATCGACTCGCACAGGGCGCCAAGGAAGGGGTCCACGCGGGCGGGGGCTACCCACTGCAGTTCGGCACCATCTCGGTCTCGGACGGCATCTCGATGGGCCACGAGGGCATGCACTTCTCGCTCGTGTCGCGCGAGGTCATCGCCGACTCGGTCGAGACGGTCATGATGGCCGAGCGCCTCGACGGCAGCGTGCTGCTGGCGGGCTGCGACAAGTCGATCCCCGGGATGCTGATGGCCAGCGCCCGTCTCGACCTCTCGAGCGTGTTCCTCTACGCCGGTTCCATCGCACCGGGCTGGGTCAAGCTCAGCGACGGCACCGAGAAGGACATCACGATCATCGACTCGTTCGAGGCGGTCGGCGCGCGTCTCGCGGGCAAGATGAGCGACGAAGATCTCCACCGCATCGAGTGCGCCTTCGCTCCCGGTGAGGGCGCCTGCGGCGGGATGTACACGGCGAACACCATGGCTTCTG
>NZ_HG779688.1:0-291 GCF_000582705.2 Microbacterium sp. C448 | reverse complement strand
AAGGAGGCACGCGCGTCGCGGGGCGCGTGCGTTCGCGACGTCGGGGATGGGATGGCGGAGTTCATCTCCGCTCAACCCGCCGTGTTGGCTCATGCGATGCACGACCGGATCACGCAACAAGCCCAGGCGTTGAAGAACGCGGACCCGACGGACACGCGGACTCTGGATCAGATCCGGGCGGACCTGGTGGCGGACATGATGCTCACCGTGACCCCGTCCGTGGAAACGGGTGCCGGCTTCTCGGACGGGGCCGGCGGGCTGGGGGCTATTCGCGGGATCGTGAACGTCACC
>NZ_HG779687.1:0-7164 GCF_000582705.2 Microbacterium sp. C448 | reverse complement strand
AAGCCTCCCCATCGGTGGATCGAGGCTTAGTGTGGCGACCATGCCTGTCGACTTCACCGCCACGACCGTCCTGATCACGGGCGCGAGCTCGGGCATCGGTGCCGCGTTCGCCGACGCTCTCGCCGCGCGCGGTGCGAACCTCGTCCTCGTGGCCCGCCGCGAGGACCGCTTGAACGAACTTGCGGCCGAGCTCGGCGCGCGGCATGGGATCACGGCGACGCCGATCGCGATGAACCTTGCTCGTGACGAAGCGGCCGCCGAGTTGCACGACGAACTGGAACGCCGCGGCATCCTGGTCGACAGTCTGATCAACAACGCCGGTTTCGGGATGCGCGGTGACTTCGTGGACGCCGATCACTCGCGGGTCGCCGAGATGATCCAGCTGAACGTCTCGACCCTCGTCGCCCTCACACACGCCTTCCTCCCGCGGCTCGTCGCCGCCGGGCGCGGCGTGCTCGTCAATATCTCGAGCGTCGTCGCCTACCAGCCGACCCCGCATATGGCGGCGTATGGGGCCTCGAAGGCTTTCGTGTTGAGCTTCACCGAGGCGATCGCGTACGAGACCCGCGCCTCGGGCCTGCGCGTCCTCGCCGTGAGCCCGGGCGCCACGGCAACCGAGTTCTTCGAGATTGCGGACGCTGAAGACATGGCGAAGGGCCGCGTGCAATCCCCCGCGCAGGTCGTCACGACCGCGCTGCGCGCACTCGATCGTCGCCGCACGCCGCCGAGCATCGTCTCGGGCGGCACGAACGCGGTCGCCGCGACGCTTGCGGGCGTGTTGCCGCGTGGTCTCGTCCTCGACGCCAGCGGACGCCTGCTCGCCTGAGCTCAACAAGCGGGTCAGGTCAGCAGCGGCGCCAAGCGCTCCGCGGTCGGCGCGAGGAGGCGGATGACCCCGGATGGCTCTTCCACCCGATGGGCGGGACCCGAGAAGCCCAACGCGCCGGCGAGCGCCCCGCCGGCATCACGGATGGGCAGAGCGAGACATCCGAATCCCGGCACCAGCTCGCCGATCTGGCGCGTGACGCCGAATCTGCGGATGTCAGCTGCCGCGGCAACAAGGTCCGCCGATTCTGCGCGCGACGCGCGACCCCACCCTCGGCCAGCAGCAGACGTCCGAGCGCGAACCGGCCGGGATCGCGAGCGAGTCGCACCGGATCACTGAACGGGAAGTCCGGGTCCGGATCGACCAGACTCACCCGCCCCTCGGGGTACAACACGACGTGCACTCCCCCGCGGACGTGGTCGCGGGCGGCGGTGAGCAGGTCCCGCGCCGCCGACGGCAGCCGCACGGGCGCCGCCACGGAGGCGAGATGAACGACCTTGGCACCGAGCGCGAAGCCGGAGAGATCGGGGGTGCGCACGAGAAAGCCGTCCTGAACGAGCAGATTCACGAGGCGGTACGTCGTTGCTTTGGGCAGTCCCAGCGCGTCCGAGATCTCGCGGGCCGTCGCCCCCGCACCGAGTTCGGCGACCGCCTCGAGCAACGTCAACGCACTGTGGATCGCGCGGGGTTGGCGGGCCGACAGATCGCCCGTCGGGTGGGGGTCCGAGCGAATGCGCGATTCAGGCATCCGTCGGTCTCCGCGCGACCCCGCCCAGTACTTCCGAGGCGACCGGTTCGTCGTAGGCGCCGATTCCGGCGAGGGATGCCTCGCCCCGACGTCTGCGCCAGGCCACGACGAGAGTCGCGACTGCCGCCACCATGAGCGCCAGCGGTGCGCCGGGGTTTCCGCGTACACCCTCGAAGACCAGATACGCGACGAGCCCCGCCGCGAGGAGGAGGGCCGAGGCGAAAGCCGCCAATCCGGCCCGGAAGGTCAGCTCTCCGATTCTGCGCAAGAAGACGGGGGCCGCGACGCACACGAGGACGTAGGCGCCGATGTAGCCCGCCGCAGAGACGGCGATGACCGCTTCCATCGCGTCCCAGAGCCCGACGCCCGCGAGCACGGCCGCTATCGGAGCGATCGCGACAACCGGCACCGCGACGGCGATCGCTCCGATCGGCGTACGAAAACGCCGGTGCACGCCGCCGAGAGCACGCGGTGCGATCCCGTCTCGCCCGAGCGCGAACAATACGCGGGTCAGCGCGGTCGTCGAGGCGATCGCGCACGCGAGGAAGGATGCGGCGATGCCCAGGTCGATCAGCACACCCAGCTGCGCGACCCCGTAGGCGCTGGCGAGGGCGTTGACCGGCGAATCACTGCCCGCCAATTCCCGGCCGAGAGCATGGAACCCGGCGACCTGCGTGTACGCGGCCAGCAGGTACAACCCTCCCGCCAGCAGCACCGTCGTCACGATCGCCCGCGGGATGTTGCGCAGCGGCGCGCGCGCCTCGACACCGAGTGTCGCAGCGCTCTCGAATCCGACGAAGGCGGTCAGCGCGAGCACCGCGCCCGCGGCGAATCCCGCGATCGAGAAGCGCTCGGTCGGGAAGAGGGCCGAGACATCGAGGGGCCCGATCTGCACCAGGAGCACGACGAGGAGCACGAGGATGATGACGACCGAGACGACCTCGACGACGAGCGCGACCCGCGACGAGACGCGGATGCCCCGCACGAGCACGAGCGCCAGCACCGCCGCTTCAGCCGCGAGCAGCGCCGCAACATCCCAGGGCCCGCCGAAACCCGGCCACAGCCCCCTGAGCAGCATCGTCAGGTAGTGCGCGCCGCCCAGCAGGGCAAACACGGAGATGAACGCGTAGCCGATGACAATGGCGGCGCCCGCGGCGAGCGCCGCCCCCGAGCCGAGCCCTTTCGAGACGAAGGTGTACAGCGACCCGGCCGCGGCCATCCGCTTCGTGAACTGGTTGATCGTCGAGGCGACCATCAGGGCGACAAGGCCCGCCGCGAGCATCGCGGGGACGGTGGCGACGCCGGCCACCCCCGCGACCAGCACCACCACCGTCGTCGCGGCCGCGGACGGTGCCACGGCGGCAACCGACTGCGCCAGCACATCGGCGAACGAGACACTTCGCCGGTCGAGGCCGTCGAGAGGAGACCGGGCACCGAAGTCGCGGACGGGAGCGGGACGCGCAATCGCCCGATCGAGTGCCGTCACGTCATCTCCTTCCCGCTGCGGCTCACGGTACGCACGGCCGGTTGCCACAGCGCGTCCCGCGTGTTTCGACCGTGTGTCACCGAATGAGACGTCGCCGGGCGGGCGTCCCACACCGCAACGGAGAGGTTTCACACGGTCGAGACGGCCAGGCAATCGGCCGCCGCCAAGCTCGGGTCAATCCGCGCACCTCACGACAGATCCCCCCACAGATCGGACACCCCATGACCAAACTCGAATCCCCCGGAGTCGAGGCATCCGCCAAGCGCACCCTGAAGGGTTCGCTCGGTGTGACCGCCATCGTCTTCATGGTCGTCGCAGCGGCCTCTCCGTTGACCGTCATCGGTGGCGCGGCTCCGCTCGGCATCCTGATCGGCAACGGAGTCGGATTCCCGGCCCTCTACGCGATCAGTGCCGTCGTGCTCGTGCTGTTCTCGGTCGGCCTCGCAGCCATGACGCGGCACGTGCCCAAGCCCGGTGCCTTCTTCACGTACGTCGGGTACGGCCTCGGTCGCTCCACGGGCCTGGCGAGCGCCTGGATCGCGATGCTGACGTATACGACCATCCAGGTGTCGGTGTACGGATACATCGGGTACATCCTCTCCGTCACGATCCAGTCCCTCGGCGGACCGCTGCTGCCCTGGTGGCTGTTCTCGCTCGGTGTCATCGCGCTCGTCGGAATCCTCGGGTACCGGCACATCGACCTCTCGAGCAAGGTTCTCGGCGTCCTGCTCATCGCCGAGGTCGGCATCGTGCTGATCCTGGTCGCGGCCGTCATGTTCACGGGTGGTGAGGACGGCCTGAGCCTCGCGCCTTTCGAGCCTGCCAACATCGTCAGCGGCTCGCCCGGAGTCGGTCTCATGTTCGCGATCGCCGCCTTCATCGGCTTCGAGGCCACGGCGATCTTCCGCGACGAGGCGAAAGACCCGAACAAGACGATCCCCCGGGCCACCTACGCGGCCGTCATCGGCATCGGCGTCTTCTACACACTCGCGTCGTGGGCACTCATCATGGCGTGGGGACCGGATGGCGTCGTCGACGTCGTCGCCGAAGATCCGGGCACCTTCATCATCACCACGATGGCGCGCTACCTCGGCGTCGCGGGTGAGATCGGCGTGAACATCCTGCTGATCACGGCCATGTTCGCCTGCGTCCTGTCGTTCCACAACGTCGTCACGCGCTACCAGCACTCCATGGCGAACGCCGGCGTGCTGCCCGACCGCCTCGGCTCGGTGCACGCCAAGCACCTCTCGCCCCACGTGTCCTCGCTCGTGCAGACCGTCACCGCGGTCGTGCTGATCGCGGTCTTCGCGGCGCTGAACCTCGACCCGGTCCTGCAGGTGTTCACCTGGTTCGCCGGCGTCGCCACCCTCGCGATCGCGATCCTGATGGCGCTCACCTCGGTCGCGGTGATCGCGTACTTCGCGAAGACCCGCAAGGACCGTCGCCCGTGGAACACGATCATCGCCCCCGCGCTCGGGCTGCTGGGGCTCATCGCCTCGGCCATCTTGATCGCCGCGTACTTCCCGATCATGGTCGGCGACGTGGATGCCGAGGGCACCCCGGTATTCGGGGCCGTGAGCTGGTTCCTGCTCGCCCTGATCGTGATCTTCCCGGTCCTCGGCTACGTGCAGGCGTGGTGGATCAAGAAGAGCCGTCCGGCCGCCTACGCCAAGCTGACCGACTCGATCGCCGGCTGACCCCCGACCACAACCCCGGTCGTTGAGCTTGTCGAAGCGACCCGCCCCACCCAGGAGACACTCATGAGCATCACCGACATCCAGACATCCGCCGCCTACGTCGCACCCGAAGCCCCCGCCCACCCGCTGTCGTCGCTCTCTGTCGTCGAGATCGAGGCCGTCCGCACGGTCGTGCTGGAATGGCCGGACTTCACGACCACGATGCGCTTCGCCTACGTCGGGCTCGAAGAGCCCACCAAGGGCGAGGTGCTGGGCTGGGAGGCCGGCGACGTGCCGCTGCCTGACCGCCGCGCGCGGGTGCAGCTGCTCGACATGGCGACGGGCCGCTCGACCGACTCGATCGTGTCGATCACGACGGGCGAGACGCTCTCGAGCACGGTCCTGGACGGCTCGAAGGGACAGCTGCCGATCCTCGACGCCGAATTCGAGGACGTCGGACTGATCCTCGCCGAGGACGAGGGATGGCTCGCGGCCCTCGCCGCGCGCGGGCTCACGATCGACCAGGTCGTCGCCGTCCCGCTCTCGGCCGGCCACTACGGCTACGCCGCGGAAGAGGGACGCCGCATCGTCCGGTCGTTCGTCTTCCGCATGGACCACCCGTCCGACCACCCCTGGGCGCACCCGGTCGACGGTCTCACCGCCTACATCGACACGGCCGACCGCCGCGTGATCGAGATCATCGACACCCCCGGCCTCGCGGTGCCCGAGACGCACGGCAACTTCGACGACCCCGAGCTGCAGGGGCCGCCGCTCGAGGGTCTGAAACCGATCGTCATCACGCAGCCCGAGGGGCCGAGCTTCTCGGTCGACGGCGAACACGTCTCGTGGGGCAACTGGAAGCTGCGGATCGGCTTCGACATGCGCGAGGGCCTGATCCTGCGCGAACTCTCGTTCGCCGACAAGGGCGTGGACCGTCCGGTCATGTACCGCGGATCGATCAACGAGATGCTCGTGCCGTACGCCGACCCGCACCCGAACCGTTTCTGGCAGAACTACTTCGACACCGGCGAGTACATGTTCGGCCGCTACACGAACTCGCTCGCGCTCGGCTGCGACTGCGTCGGCGAGATCCAGTACTTCGACGCCGTGCTGCCCGACGAGCTCGGGATGCCCCGAACGATCGACAACGGCATCTGCATGCACGAGGAGGACTTCGGCACCCTCTGGAAGCACACCGACATCTTCACCGGATCGCACGAGGTACGCCGCTCTCGGCGCCTCGTGATCTCGTTCTTCACGACGGTCGGCAACTACGACTACGGCTTCTACTGGTACCTCTACCTCGACGGCACGATCGAGTGCGAGGCCAAGCTCACCGGCATCCTGTTCACGTCGTCGTTCCCGGGTGATGCAGAGGACGGCACGGCCTACCCGTTCGCGTCGCAGGTCGCTCCGGGGCTCGGTGCCCCCTACCACCAGCACCTGTTCTCGGCGCGCCTCGATATGACGGTCGACGGCCTGTCGAACGTCGTCAACGAGATCGACGCCGTGCGCCTGCCCGTGTCGGAGACCAACCCGGCGGGCAATGCCTTCACCAAGAAGGTCACGCCCATCATGTCCGAGGCCGTTTCGGGCCGCGTCGCCGACGGTGCCGTGAACCGGGTGTGGCAGATCGCGTCCACCGAGAAGACGACCGAACTCGGCCAACCGACGTCGTACGTGCTCTTCCCGACCGAGACGCCGACGCTGATGGCGGATGGCTCGTCCTCGATCGCCCGGCGCGCCGAATTCGCCACGAAGAACCTGTTCGTGACGAAGTACGACCCGGCCGAACGGTACGCGGCCGGCGACTTCGTCAACCAGAACCCCGGCGGCGACGGAGTGACGGCCTACATCGCGGGCGACGAGCCGCTCGTCGGCGAGGACGTCGTGCTGTGGCACACGTTCGGGCTCACGCACTTCCCGCGCAACGAGGACTGGCCCGTCATGCCGATGGACTACGCCAAGTTCACGCTCAAGCCGTACAACTTCTTCGAGCGGAACCCGACTCTGAACGTCCCGGCGCCCGCCATGTCGGATCACTGCTCGGCGGGAACGGGTCACGCGCACGAGTCCCACTCGGCGCACGACGCGGGTCACGCGCACGAGTCTGCCGCCCACGGCGCGCACGACGACCACGCGTCGCACGGCCACTCGTCGCACGGCCACTGAACCCCGCGCGTGGGTGAGATCCTGCACCTCGGCGCACTCGCGCCGGCGGCGATCGGGGCGTGCTGCATCGCCGCCGATCGCCGCCGGGCACGGGCGCCCGAGCTCGCCGCATCCGTCCTCATGCTCGTCGCGATGCTCGACGTCGTGCTGTGGGGCGTCGTAGCGCCAGCCGCGTGGGCGGCGGTCCTGATCGTCGCGGCGATCGGGTTGGCCGCCCTCCGCGGCCGGGCAGCGCGTGTCCGAGCTGGCGCGAGTG
>NZ_HG779686.1:0-6893 GCF_000582705.2 Microbacterium sp. C448 | reverse complement strand
AACGGGTCACTTCGACAAGCTCAGTGACCGCGCGGGGGTCAAACGCCGGGGTAGTTGCGCTCGGGCGCACCCGTGTACAGCTGCTGCGGCCGACCGATCTTCGTCTGCGGATCGAGCTGCATCTCGCGCCAGTGCGCGAGCCAGCCCGGCAGACGGCCGATCGCGAAGAGCACCGTGAACATGCGCGTCGGGAAGCCCATCGCCTTGTAGATCACGCCGGTGTAGAAGTCGACGTTCGGGTAGAGGCGACGCTCCTTGAAGTAGTCGTCGCTGAGCGCCAGCTCTTCGAGTTCCTTCGCCAGATCCAGGAGCGGGTCGCTGACGCCGAGCGCTTCGAGCACCTCGTCTGCCGACTCCTTCACGAGCTTGGCGCGCGGGTCGTAGTTCTTGTAGACGCGGTGGCCGAAGCCCATGAGCTTGACCCCGTCTTCCTTGTTCTTGACCCGCTCGACGAAGCGCGCAACGCTTTCGCCCGAGTCGCGGATCTTGCCCAGCATGTCGAGAACGGCCTCGTTGGCACCACCGTGCAGCGGTCCGTAGAGCGCATTGATTCCCGCCGAGATCGACGAGAACTGGTTCGCGCCGGTGGATCCGACAAGCCGCACCGTCGACGTGGAAGCGTTCTGCTCGTGGTCTTCGTGCAGGATCAGCAGGCGTTCGAGCGCCCGCGACATGACCGGGTTCGGCTCGTAGATCTCGCTCAGCACGCCGAAGTTGAGCTTCAGGAAGTTGTCGACGAAGCTCAGCGAGTTGTCGGGGTAGAGGAAGGCCTGGCCGACGCTCTTCTTGTGCGCGTACGCCGCGATCACGGGAAGCTTTGCGAGCATCCGGATCGTGTTGAGCTCGATGTGCTCGGGGTTGTTCGGGTCGGACTCGCGCTCGTAGTACGTCGACAGCGCCGACACGGCGGACGAGAGCACCGACATCGGGTGCGCCGTGTGGGGCAGGGCAGAGAAGAAGCGCTTGAGATCCTCGTGCAGGAGCGTGTGGTGACGGATGCGGTCATCGAACGCCGCGAGTTCGTCGGCGCTCGGCAGCTCGCCGTAGATGAGCAGCCAAGCGACCTCGAGGTAGCTCGAGTGCGTGGCGAGCTGCTCGATCGGGTAACCGCGATAGCGCAGGATCCCCTTGTCGCCGTCGATGAAGGTGATCGCCGACTTGGTGGCGGCGGTGTTCACGAAGCCGTAGTCGAGCGTGGTGTGCCCGGTCTGGCGCATGAAGGTCGAGATATCGATGCTCGGAGTACCGTCACTTGCCTGCAGGACGGGGAATTCCGCCGTTCGATCAGCGATGCTCAAGAACGCCTTCGTGGGCTGTGGTGCTGCCGACGTGCTGCCCGATTCGTTCTGCGTGGCGTCTTCATTGACATCGTTGCTCACGGCGCCTCCTTGCGATTGTCGTCGTCTGGGGGTTCAGCCGCGGCGGGCGGCTTTCGTTCGGCGCGACGCTGGTGAAGCGAAGACCGGAACGGCGGCGTCGAGGCTGATCGGCCCCAGACATCCGCGTCGTTACAGCCTAGTGGGCCATCGCGCCTACTATCGAACCGCCCAAAGCGTCGGCGGATTCGATGGTGGATGTCTACGAAACGGTCGCGCGGAGCCGCGCTGCCGCGCTGGCGATGCGCTCGTCGGTCGCCGTGAGCGAGAGCCGCACATGCTGCGGGAAGTGCTCGCCGTAGAAGACGCCCGGGCCCGCGAGGATGCCGAGATCCGCCAGCCGCCCCATGCTGTCCCACGCGTCGAGCCCCTCGGTCGCCCAGAGGTAGAGGCCGGCCTCGCTGCGGTCGATCGTGAACCCGGCCGCCTCGAGCGCCGGCTTGAGCGCGGCGCGGCGGGCGCGATACAACTCCTTCTGCGCGGCGACGTGCGCGTCGTCACCGAGGGCGACGACCATCGCCGCCTGTACAGGGCCGGGCAGCATGAGCCCGAGATGCTTGCGCACGTTGGCGAGGCGCGCGATCAGGTCGGGGTCACCCGCCAGGAACGCGGCACGGTACCCGGCGAGGTTCGACTGCTTGCTGAGCGAATACACGGCCAGCACGCCCGTCGGGTCACCGCCCGTGACACGCGGATCGAGGATGCTGGGGATGGGCTCGTTCGCCCACGGGCCAGCCCAGCCCAGCTCGGCATAACACTCGTCGCCGGCGATGACGGCGCCGAGTTCGCGGGCACGGGCGACCGCGCGAGCGAGCTGCGGGGCATCCAGCACTCCACCATCGGGGTTGCCGGGCGAGTTGAGCCAGACGAGGCGCGTCCCGGCAGGCCACTCGTCCGGTTCGTCCGACGCGAACGGGATCGCTCCCGCAACGCGCGCACCGATCTCGTACGTCGGATACGCGGCGCGCGGATGCACGACCACATCTCGTTCGCCGAGCCCCAGGAGCGTCGGCAGCAGGGCCACGAGCTCTTTCGACCCGATCGTCGGCAGCACGTTGCGGGGTTCGAGCCCGGCGACACCGCGTCGGCGGTCGAACCACTCGGCGATCGCCTCACGAAGCGCGGGCGTTCCGACCGTCTGCGGGTACGCGTGCGCGTCCGTCGCCTCGGAGAGCGCCCGGCGGATGATGTCGGGAGTGGGATCGACCGGCGAGCCGATCGAGAGATCCGCGATGCCATCCGGATGCTGCCGCGCCCGGGCCGCGTAGGGCTCGACCTGGTCCCACGGGTAGTCGGGGAGGCCCAGGACCCCCACGCTCAGTGCTCCTGCGGAGGGAGCGCCTCGATGACGGGATGATCCTTGTGGATCACGCCGACCTTGGCTGCTCCACCCGGGGACCCGATGTCGTCGAAGAACTCGACGTTGGCCTTGTAGTAGTCGCTCCACTCGGCGGGCAGGTCATCTTCGTAGTAGATGGCCTCGACCGGGCACACGGGCTCGCAAGCACCGCAGTCGACGCACTCATCCGGGTGGATGTACAGCGATCGTTCGCCCTCGTAGATGCAGTCGACGGGGCACTCGTCGATGCAGGCACGATCCTTCACATCGACGCACGGGAGGGCGATCACGTAGGTCACCCGACCAGTCTATGTCGGCGCGGACGCGCTCAGATCCGGCCGGCGTCGCCGCCGACGGACGCGTCAGGCCCCGAGACTGCAGCGGGCCGGGTGGACGTCGGGAACTCGGGCCAGGCCACGATCAGCACGGCGACGAGCGGGCAGGCGACCGTCCAGATCACAGCGGCCATGCCCGCGGGGGCGATGATGGATCCGCCGGGCCCCTCCCCCGAGAACACGATGACGGCCAGCGTTATGCCTACGCCGGCTGCGACCGAGGCCCACCGATCGGCGAGCAGCCGGATGGCGAGCATCAGGGCCGCGGCCCCGAGGATCCCCAGGACGAGGCCGACCGGGATGCCCCAGATCGTCGCCGCGTGAGCGACCGTGCCGACGACGCCGAAAACGGCGCCCGCGAGCGCGGCAATGACCAACGTCGGGATGCGTGAGACGAACTGCGGCATGGGCTCGACGATACCCCGCGCGAGTCCCGACTCAGACGGCCCAGCCCGCGAGCCTGAGCAGGGCTGCCGTCACTGCTGCCGCAGCGACCACCACGAGGAACGGGGCGCGGATGGCGAGCAACCCCGCGGCGACCAGCACGGCCGGCACCCGCGCATCGACGGCGAGCGCCTGGCCCGCACCGAGGGTCTGCACGGCAACCAGGGCCGCGAGCAGGGCGACGGTGAGCAGGTCGGCGATGCGCGCCGGGCGAGGCGCCTGCACCCACGCGGTCGGCAGCAGATACCCGACCGCCTTGAGCGCGAGACAGATGACGGATGCGAGCAGCACCGCGGTCCAGAGGGTCATGGCAGTCCCTCTCGTTCCGGGACGTCGAGCGGCTCGGGAGGGGGCACGTCATCGCGGCCGAGCCAGTTGAACCACCCCACGACGATCGCAACGACGGCGGCCAGCAGCACGGGCATCCCGGGCATCAATCCCGGGGTCAAGACGGTCGCGACGACCGCCGCGGCCACACCCACGGCGATGGCCTGGCGCCCGCGGAGCCGCGGCCACAGCAGCGCGAGGAAGGCGGCCGCGGCGGCGGCGTCGAGGCCATACGCCTTGGGGTCGCCGAGGACGTCGCCCAGGAGGGCTCCGAGAAGCGTCGTGATGTTCCAGCCGACGTAGATTCCGAGCCCGGTCAGCCAGAACCCGAGCGTGCGGGCATGCGGCGTGGTCTGGGCGAGGGAGACAGCGGTCGACTCGTCGATCGTGAAGTGCGCGGCCCCCGCGCGACGGAGCGCTCCCTGACCGATGACGGGAGACATCCGCATGCCGTACGCGACGTTACGCACACCGAGCAGGGCTGCCGAAGCGATCGCGGCGGGCGCCGCCGCCAGCCCCCCGGCGCCGATCACGCCCACGAAGGCGAACTGCGAGCCCCCGGTGAACATCACCAGGCTCAGGATGCAGGTCTGCCACACATCGAGCCCGGATGCGACGGACAGGGCGCCGAACGACACCCCATAGACGCTCGTCGCGAGAGCGACCCCGAGCGCCTGCCTGCGTGCGCGGCGCGCCTCGGAGTCGGGCGGCTGGGGCATCCCTCGAGCCTATCCGCGGGGCGCGCGCGCTCCCGCATGCCGATCGAGATCCGGTGGCCGCACCGGCACCGCGACGCGCAGCCCGACCCCCGGAATTCGCCCGTGCATGCAGCGAGAGGACGCAACATGCCGCGGGGACCTATCCCCGCACGGCATGTTGCGTCCTCTCGGTGCAGCTACGGCTTCTGAGGTCAGCCCTGGCGCTTGAGTCGTGCCGTGGCGCGGGCGCGCTCGTTCGCGTCCAGCGCGACCTTGCGGATGCGGACGATCTCGGGCGTGACCTCGACGCATTCGTCGTCGCGGGCGAACTCCAGGCTCTCTTCCAGCGTCAGCAGACGCGGCGGCGTCATCGACTCGAAGGTGTCGGAGCTCGCGGCACGCATGTTCGTGAGCTTCTTCTCCTTCGTGATGTTGACGTCCATGTCATCGGCACGCGAGTTCTCGCCGACGACCATGCCCTCGTAGACCTCTTGCGTGGGCTGAACGAAGAACGACATGCGCTCCTGCAGGGCGATGATCGCGAAGGGCGTGACGACACCCGCGCGGTCGGAAACGATCGAACCGTTCTGGCGCGTGACGATCGCGCCAGCCCAGGGCTCGTAGCCGTGCGAGATCGCGTTCGCGATGCCGGTGCCGCGGGTCGTGGTCAAGAACTCGGTGCGGAATCCGATCAGGCCGCGCGAGGGAACGATGAACTCCATGCGCACCCAGCCGGTGCCGTGGTTGGTCATGTTGTCCATGCGGCCCTTGCGGGCCGCGAGCAGCTGCGTGATCGCTCCGAGATACTCCTCCGGAGCGTCGATCGTCAGGTGCTCGAAGGGCTCGTGCGTCTTGCCATCGACCTGCTTCGTGACCACCTGGGGCTTGCCGACGGTCAGTTCGAACCCTTCGCGACGCATGTTCTCGACCAGGATGGCGAGGGCCAGCTCTCCTCGACCCTGCACCTCCCACGCATCCGGGCGTCCGATGTCCAGCACCTTGAGCGAGACGTTACCGATCAGCTCGCGGTCGAGGCGGTCCTTGACCATCCGAGCGGTGAGCTTGTGACCCTTGACCTTGCCGACCAGCGGCGAGGTGTTCGTGCCGATCGTCATCGAGATCGCGGGGTCGTCGACCGTGATGCCCGGGAGGGGACGGATGTCTTCGGGGTCGGCGATCGTCTCGCCGATCGTGATGTCGGGGAAGCCGGCGATCGCGACGATGTCACCCGGGCCTGCGTCATCCGCGGGGTAGCGCTCGAGGGCGCGCGTCTTGAAGAGCTCGGTGATACGGGCGTTGCTGGTCGTGCCGTCGGAGCGCACCCAGGCGACCGTCTGGCCCTTCTTGAGCGTGCCGTTGAAGACGCGCAGCAGGGCGAGGCGACCGAGGAACGGGCTCGAGTCGAGGTTCGTGACCCAGGCCTGCAGCGGCGCGTCGTCGTCGTACGACGGGGCCGGCACGTGCTCGAGGATCGCGCCGAAGAGCGGCTCGAGGTCGTCGTTGTCGGGCAGGGCACCGTTGTCGGGACGGTTCAGCGACGCAGCACCGGCACGGCCACTGGCGTAGACGACCGGGACATCGAGCAGGGCGTCGACATCGAGGTCCGGCACGTCGTCGACCAGGTCGGACGCGAGTCCGAGCAGCAGGTCGTGGCTTTCTTCCTCGACCTCGGCGATGCGCGCGTCGGGGCGGTCCGTCTTGTTGACGAGCAGGATCACGGGAAGCTTGGCCTCGAGCGCCTTGCGCAGCACAAACCGCGTCTGCGGGAGCGGGCCCTCGGATGCATCGACGAGCAGCACGACACCGTCGACCATGGACAGGCCGCGCTCGACCTCGCCGCCGAAGTCGGCGTGGCCGGGGGTGTCGATGACGTTGATCGTCACGGGACCGTCGGTCGCGTGCACACCCTTGTAGGTGACCGCCGTGTTCTTGGCGAGGATCGTGATGCCCTTTTCGCGCTCGAGGTCGTTCGAGTCCATCGCGCGCTCTTCTGTGTGCTCGTGCGAACCGAACGAGCCGGTCTGGCGGAGCATGGCGTCGACGAGGGTCGTCTTGCCGTGGTCGACGTGCGCGACGATCGCGACATTGCGGAGATCGGAACGGAAGGCACGCGCCATGAAAAGGTCCTTGCAGTGATGGGAAGTGTGAGAGACGGCCCGGTGTTTCGACAGGCTCAGCAGCCGATGTCGAAGGGTCCAGTCCCCCTCAGCCTATCGCAGGCCGCTGTGAGCCTGGCGAGTGCCCTTTTCGTCCCGGCGCGAGGGTGCCCCTTTGCCCGCGCGAGGGTGCCCCTTTCCTTGGCCGGTTGACACTCTCGCGCCGCGGAACGGGCACCCTCGCGGACGGAACGGCTACCCTCGCGGCGAGGAACGAG
>NZ_HG779685.1:0-3134 GCF_000582705.2 Microbacterium sp. C448 | reverse complement strand
GGGGAGCCCCCCAGAGGACCCCCGCCCCGCCCGGACAACAACCGCTGCTTACTCGGCGGCCCAGCCCACGAGCGTCCAGTCGATCGTCTCGAACTGCGTGGCGCCCCAGTTCACGAGACCATCCGTGACTGCGTACACGTTCGGGAGCGGCGCGATCGGGAACATCGGGACGTACTCCCAGATGGCCGCGTTGATCTCGTTCGCGATCTCGATGCGCGCCTCGGGGTCGAGCTCGGTGTTGGCCTGGTCCCACAGGTCGCCGAGCGCCTCATCGGTCGTGCCGGTGAAGTTCTGCTCGGAGTCCAGCGGGAAGAACAGCGGCTCCGATGAGGAGATCGGGAACGCGGTGCCGACCCACGAGAAGCTGACCATCTCGAAGTCGCCCGGGATCACGTAGTCGCTGAAGTAGCCGGCAACGGGAACCGAAACGAGCTCGACGGGGATGCCGAACTCACCGAGGTCGGCCTGGACCTGCTCGGCGCGCTGGATGTTCGTCGCGGTGTCGGCGGGAACGGTGACGCTCAGCTCGAGCGGCTCACCGTCCTTGACCCACGAGTCGCCTTCCTTGCTGTATCCGGCCTCTTCGAGGAACGCGGCACCGGCATCGAGGTCGTAGGGCAGCGCGTCATCCGTGTAGCCATCCTGACCGGGCATGAAGATGTAGTCGCCCTGCGTGACGGCGGGCACGCCGACAGGCGTGTTGGCCGCGGCCGCGATCTGCTCGCGGTTGACGATCGAGGCGACCGCCTTGCGCACGTTGACGTCCGCGAGGGGACCTTCCTTGGCGTTCATCGTGACGTGGGTCCACGTCAGGCCGTTCGTGGCCTGGATGTCCGCGCCGTCGACGGTCTGCGCGGTCTCGTAGAGGTCCGCACTCGCCGAGATGTAGAGCGCGTCGATCTCACCGTTCGCGAACGACGAACCCTGCTGGTCCTGGCTGACGGCCTGGAACAGGATGCGGTCGAGCTTGGGGGTCTCGCCCCACCACAGCGGGTTGCGCTCGAGCGTGATGACCTGGCCGGTCACGTCGATGTCGGTGAACATGAAGGGACCGCTCGAGGGCATGCCCTGCGTGAGGAAGCCCTCGTTGAACGCGGCGGGGTCGCTCGCGATGCTCTCTTTGAGCACGCTCGTGAACAGGCCCTGCCAGTCGGCGTAGATCGACGAGAAGGTCACGACGACGTGGTACTCGTCGTCGCCCTGCTCGATGGACTCGATCTGGTCCCACCCTGCGGTCGAGACGTTGATGAACTCTTCGTTGGAGCCGTTGTTGGCGAGCCACGTGGCCGCGTAGTCGGCGACCGTGATGGGGGTTCCGTCTTCCCAGACCGCGTCGGGGTTGAGCGTGATCTCGACGACCTGCGGGTCTTCGCTCGTGATCTCGGCCGACGACGCGTAGTTCTCGTCGACGATCGGTACGCCGGTCTCGTCGATCTTGAACGGGCCGCCGAGCGTCGTCTCGACGATGTCGTTGGTGTCGGACTCGTTGCCGTCGATCTGGTAGATGTTGAAGTTGACGGGCAGGGCCGAGACCGCGAGGGTCAGGTCGCCGCCGTCCTGGACGTCCGCGGCGTCCGCGCGCACCCAGTCGGTGGAGGGCAGTTCAGCCGCATCCGTCGGGGCGTCGCTCGGACCCCCGGTGTTGCCTGCTGAACAGCCCGCGATGATCAACGCGCTTGCGCCGAGCATCGCGATGGCGCCGAGCGCCTTCGCACTTCGAGTTCTCATGTGATCGTTTCCTCTCGTGTTTTCGGGGGAAGACCGGGGTGGCGTGGTGCCGTCACCTCGGGCGTTACCCGGCGCGGTCGAGCGCCACCTGATCCATCAGCGCGGAGCGATCCGCGTGATGGCAGGCGACGCTCGCGCGGCCGTGCCGGGTCAGTTCGGGGTCGCTTCCGCGGCAGACCTGCTGCGATGCGTCGTCCAGCAACGCGTACAGCGGGCAGCGGGTGCGGAAGCGGCACCCCGAGATCTCCTGCGTCGGGCTCGGGAGGTCCCCCTGCAGCAGGATGCGTGTGCGGGCGCGTTCGATGCGCGGGTCGGGAATCGGTGCGGCCGAGATGAGGGCCTTGGTGTACGGATGCCTGGGCTCATTGAAGACCTCGGCGATCGGACCCTGTTCGACGATGCGACCGAGGTACATCACGGCCACGTCGTCGGCGATCTGCCGGACGACGGCGAGGTCGTGCGCGACGAAGAGGAACGAGAGGCCGAGACGGTCCTTCAAGTCTTCGAGCAGGTTGATGATGCCGGCCTGGATCGAGACATCGAGCGCCGAGACGGGCTCGTCCAGCACGATGATCGACGGGTTCGTCGACAGCGCACGGGCGATGCCGATGCGCTGCCGCTGACCACCCGAGAACTCGTGCGGGTAGCGATCCGCCATGGCTGGATCGAGGCCGACCAGCTCCAGCAGCTCGACGACACGCTTGTCGCGCTCGGCCTTGGGCTTGCCCGCGACCCACAGCGGCTCGGTGATGACCTCGCCGATCGGCAGGCGCGGGTCGATGGCGCCCATCGGGTCCTGGAAGACGATCTGGATGTCTTCGCGCAACGCGTGGCGCGCACCCTTGCCGAGTTCGCCCACGTCCTTGCCCGAGATCTCGATCTTTCCGCCCTGAGGGGCGACCATCTCCATGATCTCGAGGATCGTGGTGGTCTTGCCGCATCCGGATTCACCGACGAGCCCCAGGGTACGGCCCGCCTGGAGCGTGAACGAAACCCCGTCCACCGCGCGCACGGTGCCGATCCGGCGCGGGAAGATCGACCCCTTCATGAGCGGGAAGTGGCGCACCAGATCGGTTACTCGAACGACGGGAGCATCCGTTGTCTGGGCGCGCTCCTCCTGTGGCAGCGGCTCGGGACGCGGGAACACCTCGGCGCGCGGGAGTTCACCGCGCGCGATCTCGCCGGCACGGATGCACGCCGAAACGTGCGGCGGCACCGAACCCGGATCGTGGTCGATCAGCTCGGGCTCGATATCGCGGCAGGCGTCGATCGCGACGGGGCAGCGCGGGGCGAACGGGCACCCGCGCGGCAGGGCGCTGAGCGATGGCGGTCGTCCCTCGAGCGGCACCAGGCGCTGCGTGCCGGCGGTCAGCATGTTCGGCACGGAGCGCAGCAGGCCGATCGTG
>NZ_HG779684.1:170-467 GCF_000582705.2 Microbacterium sp. C448 | reverse complement strand
CTGCCGGTTCCCCGGCTGCCGCATGCCCGCCAAACGCTGCGACGTTGACCACACCCTCGACCACGCCCACGGCGGGGTGACCTGCGAATACAACCTCGCGTTGCTCTGTGAGAGACATCACATGCTCAAACACCACACCGCCTGGACCGTCCGACAACTCCCCGGCGGCATCCTCGAATGGACCAGCCCCACCGGCCGGATCTATATCGACACACCCATCAGCACCATCGAATTCGCCCCCGATCCCGAACACGAAATACCCGTGCCCGACCCGTTCGCCGACATGGCGAGACCGGC
>NZ_HG779684.1:0-160 GCF_000582705.2 Microbacterium sp. C448 | reverse complement strand
ACCCATCAGCACCATCGAATTCGCCCCCGACCCCGAACACGAAATACCCGAACCATGGGCACCCGACACAATCACGCGAGTGCCCGAAGAGCTCGACCCCGACGACATCGAATACGACAACCTCGAATTCGACCCCCTCGAACTCATCCCCTTCTGACCG
>NZ_HG779683.1:0-22490 GCF_000582705.2 Microbacterium sp. C448 | reverse complement strand
TACGACAGCATCTCGGTCGTCTCGGTCAACGCCGACACCGGCGCGGCAACGATCACCGGCATCCCACGCGACATGCCCGGGTTCCCGTTCGCCCCGGGGCCGATGCTGGATCTGTATCCGGATGGGCACACCAACCACGCCGACGCGTCGTGTGGCTGGGGATCGGGCATCAACCAGCTCCGCACCGAGGTCGAGGTCTGCCGCGACGGTGACGCGCTTTATCCCGATGCCCGTGCTGCCGGCTCGACGCCCGCGATCGAGGCGACGAAGGATGCCGCGGAAGGCATCCTGGGTATCGAGATCCCGTACTACGTCTTCATCGACATGCACGGCTTCGCGGCGCTCGTGGATGCACTCGGTGGCGTCGACATCACGGTCGTCGAGCGTCTGCCCAAGGGTGGCGGTCCCGCCTATACCGGCCAGTCGGCCGAGGACTGGGCGATCGGGTGGATCGAGGCCGGTCCGCAGCACATGGACGGCGATACCGCACAGTGGTACGCGCGCTCGCGCTACACGACGAACGACTGGGACCGGATGCGTCGCCAGCGCGAACTGCAGACGGCGATCCTCGCGCAGTTCACCCCGAGCAACGTGCTCTCGCGCTTCGAAGACGTCGCGGTTGCGGGCACGGCGCTCGTCGAGACCGACCTGCCGCAATCGATGCTGCCGTACTTCGCCGAGCTCGCCATGAAGACGAGGGAACTGCCGGTTACGACGATCGAGCTGACGCCCGAGGGTGGAGTCGACGCGGAAGAACCGGACTACGCCTACGTGCGCGAGATCGTTCAGGCGGCGCTCCACCCGCCGACTCCGACACCCACGCCGTAGCTCGGCCGAACTAGAGCTCGCCCGGCTGCATCGCCTGCTCGTCGATCTTCTGCGCGAGAACCCGCCTGCGTGAGGGGGCGCCCTCTCGCTGCGGGGCGTAGACGACGAGCGAGTGGAAGGCGAAGCGCGCCACGAAAGCCACGGCGAGCGTGATCGCGGCGGCCAGAACACTGGAAATATGCCAGGTCTCGACCAACAGGGCGAGTACCGGGATGCGGATGAGCGCTTCGGCATTGTTGAAGCTGAACGACTTCGCGAAGCGCAGCCAGCGAGCGGACGCGTTTCCGAGCATCTCGCGGAAGACGAAGCGTTCCTGCAGGACGAAGTTGCCGACGATCGTCACCTCTGCCGCGATGATCGCGGCCCAGATGTAGCTCATCCCGAGATGGGTGAGTCCGGCCATGATCCCGATGTTCGCCACCGCGCCGACCGCGCCGATCAGCGCGAAGCCCGACATCTTGCCGAACTTCAGCACCGAGAGCTGGGCGAGAAACCGCATGCCCTGACGCATGGATGCCTTGGACGAGCCAGCCGATCGCTCCGCGAAATCGAAGGGGACTTCAGCGACGGCGATGTCATTCCTCGCCAGGATCTCGAGCAGAATCTTGAAGCCTCGTGGCCGGAGCCGGTCGAGGTCGAGCTGCGTCCGGTCGACGAGGAAGTAGCCGGTCATCGGGTCCGTCGAGTCGCGGAGCCGTAGGGGGAACATGGCCTTGGTGAGGAGCGTCGCTCCGCGGGAAACCGCCGTGCGCACCGCATCCGCGAGCCCCGTTGCCGCACCGCCGCCCGTGTACCGCGAGGCTGCGACGATCCCGGCGCCCGTGCGCTGCTGCGCGCGCAGCATCTCGGGAATCACTTCGGGAGGATGCTGCAGGTCGCCGTCCATCACGATGCAGATATCCGCTCGAGCCAGACGAATGCCCTCCACGACGGCCCCGCCGAGCCCGGCAGCCGGCGTTTCTCGGTGGACGAGTCTGACCGGCATCGGCGTGACGGCCGCCGCCCGCTCGACCTCGGCGGGGGTGTCGTCGGTGGAGTCATCGACGAAGAGGATCTCGCGCTCGAGGCCCTCCGTCGCAGCCGCAATCCGGCGAACGAGTTCGGCGACGTTCGGTGCTTCGTTGAAAGTCGGGACGACGATCGAGAGGTCCACGGCGCACCCCTCGTTCATTCAGCGTTCCCCGGACGGGGCCGTCATCGACGACGCCAAGAATATCCCGACACGGGGATACGAAGCTGCGTCTCTCCCCAGCGTCTGCTGTCGGAACGCGCAGCCGCCGGGCCTCGGTGGAAGCTCAACCGCGTCGTCGGGCCGCAATCAGCAATGTCGCTGTGACTGTCGTGGCAACGATTGCGATCGCCGCGAGCAGCACGATCGCCCACGGGAGGTAGTCCAGGCCCGGCCAATCTGGGGCGTCCGGACGGGTGCCGGGGATCTGCACTCGTCCCTCGCGATCGGGAGAACCGGTCCACTCGTCGGGGAGGCTCGGGGGATCGAGTGTTGTGCCGGAGCCGGGAACTTCGCCGGGCGGTGCGACTCCGAGGTCGGGGCCTGGGGGAGCGAGAGCGCTTGCTTCGTGATGCGTCCCATTCGCGCTCGTGACGGTGACGATGGCGACGTAGTCGCGGGACGCCGAAAAGGTGATCGCGTACCGCCCGTAACCGCGTTCGGGTGCCTGGAAGACAGCCGTCAGGCCGCCGTCGGCGCGGCTGACGAGGGTCGCCGTGCCAGCGGCCCCGAGTACTCGGGCTTCCCGCGAACGGGCACCGGACACATCCATCTCGACGCTTTCCCCGGCTTCGAAGAATCCCGCGGAGAACTCGATCGTCGAGCGACCGCCGGGTTCGATGACGGCGGGTGTCACCGATACGCCTACGGGGGCGACGTAGGAGTCGTCGGCGCTCGCCGCGACGGCTGCCGGACCGGTCCACATCATCGCGATGACGGCCAGGGCGACGGCAACGACGCGCGTGATCATCTTTCCCCCCGGGTGGGTCGGCGATGACCGGTTAATGCGGCTCTCATGGCAGGCGAGGACACGCCTCACGGCGCCGCCGCGGTTTGCGAGCGGCGCCGTGAGGGACGTATCTGCGGGCCTAGGCCTGGCGACGGCGCAGGACAGTGACGGTGATCAGGGCCGAGCCCGCGACCAACAGTCCGCCACCAATGCCGTAGATCCACGGCGAGGTTCCGCCACCCGTGAGCGCGAGAGCCTGGTCGACCTGCGGGTCGGCCTCGCAGTTCGCGACCGGCGTGACCGTGATCGGAGCCGTGTAGCTCTGCGTCGAGCTGGTGAAGGTGATGTCGTACACGCCGTCCCCATCAGCGGGAGGCTGGAACGTTGCCGAAAGGCTTCCGTCCGCACCCGCGTTGACGCTCGGCGTGAAGTTCGCCCCGGCGACACGGGCACCGACTGCCGATACCGAGACCGTCTCGCCGGCGATCCAGTAGCTGGCGCCGAACATGATCGTCGACGACTCACAAGGCGTGATGACAGCGCCTTCGATCGAGACCGCGGCCGGCAGTACATACGGCGTGTACGTGTCGTCAATCTCTGCGAATGCGGCCGCGGGCGAGCCCATGGCCAGGATTCCCAGTGCAACGCCGAGCACGACGAGCTTCTTCTTCAGCATGATTTTCCCCAGAGATTCACGCGAAGCATCCGTACGCGGCGACTCCCCAGCCACACGCGCACGTTTCGTCGGCTATCCCGAAGGAACCGAACGAAGACTTCCCCAAATGATGTCAACTACCCCAGCTGACACTCGACAGACTACATCATCCGGTGCAGTTTGCCGATAGGAATTCCGCCGCGGTTTCGCTCGCGAGGGGAGTGGTCACGATGTCCCAGTCCGCGCGTGCGTCGGAGCCGGATGCCCCCGAATACTCCACGACGAACCTGTGGGCGCCTCCGGCGGACGTGACAAACTCGGTCTGGAGTGCGGAGCGCTCGTCGAACTGCGCGGTTTGAACGCCCGGCTGTGCGTCGTCGAGCGTGTAGTCCTGAAGTGTCCACCCCTGAGGGCCGACGACCGTCAGTCGGGTCATGGTCTCACCGATCGGTGTGTCGGTGAGGCCGAACCCATTGACGTAACTGGGGAGTGAAGTAGCGGCATCCGGCGGGATCGTGTTCGTCCAATCGACGGTGACGCTTACCGTCGGTTCGGCGCTGCAGTCGTCGAGTTCGACCGTTACCGACGGTTCTGCGTAGTAGTCCAGTTTCGCGCCGGTGAGGTCGTTGTAGAACACCCCGACACGCGTCGCGCTGGCGTCGTCGGGCAGCAGCATCGTCTCGAGGGCCGATCCGTCGATGCGAGCCTGCTCGTCGGGGTGCCTGCTCCAGACATGCAGTCGATGTTCATCGAGCGCCCGCTCGGCGGCGCCGATCATCCCGTCGACGCCGACCTCTCCTGATGTCACGGTCTGGAACATCTGCACCGCCACCATCGCGAAGAATGCGTCGAGGACGCTCGGCTCTTGGATCGAGCGGTAGGCGTCCGAGAGGAGGATGTCGACGGCGTTGCCCGAATCGAGCTCGAACGGACCCACATCGATCGGACCCGTCGTCTCGAGGAAGTAGCTGAGGCCGACGGTGTCGACCGCGATCACCCCGTCAACCGTGATGCCCGTTGATCGCTCCAGCAGCGTGGCGGCTGCCTCGGCGCCCTCAGAGAAGTCCAGCGGTGACATCGTGTTCTGGATGTAGCGACCGGGCTGATCTCCGAACAGGGCGAACGTGGGGGGGGAGAGGGTGATCACCGGCTCGTTCTCGATGAGGTAGTCGCCCGAACTCAGTTGGCGCTCGATGCCGATTCGCCCGTCGTTCACCGAGAGCACGGCGCCCGCTCCCGGGATGCCCCCGTATGTACGTGCTTCGGCATTGTTGAGCATCAGCAGCAGGTAGGTGCGCGGTCCCTCTGCCCCGAGCATGGCGGGCAGCAGTGCTGCCGCGCGGTCGAGCGTGTCGATGGTCACGGCTGCGGGGACGATGACTTCCGTGAGCCGGTCGACGGCGTCCGCGACGACGCTCACCGTCGGGTCGGGCAATTGCTCCACCGTTGTGACCGAGCGCTGGAACGCCTCGTTGGCGCGCGCGAGCGCGGGGGAGGCGTCCGCCAGGGGGGCGACATCGATTCGGCCATCCGCGAACCCGAGTTGGGCGAGGTCGATCCCCTCGGCGACGGATACGAGGGGTGTCACGGCCTCGGTCGCGAGATCGTCGGCGATCTCACTCACCTGGCGCACGGCGGAAAGGTTCGGCCTGACCCACGGAATCACCTCGGCGGTGCGCCACACGATGTCGGAGGTCGCATCCCGTGCCGCTCGGGCGTCTGTTGCGAACTGCTCGGCCGCGGCTTCCGTCGCGGCGGTGTCACCGGACGCGAGGAGCTCGGGGAAGGTCGCAGCCACCTCGGCTGCGGACTCGAGGCTGTCGCGGGCGACTTGTGCGCGAGAGAGCGTCCAGAGCGCGGCAGCGCCGACGATCACGAAGAACGCGACGCTTGCCAGGGCGATCCAGAGGATCCGTCGGCGCTTGTTGATGGTCACGGTGAGCATTCAAGCATCGATCGCGATGCGCCCGCTCCACGAGCGCAGGGTTTGTGGAGGACCGGCGGACGAATCGATGAGATGCCGAGGACGTGGCTCTCGGACACTTTGCGGTATGCGCGAGTACAGTCGAGCAAATGACAGCCAGGCTCAGGATCGTGCTCGACCAACTGGTGAGTCCAACCGATCCGGACCTGGCTGCCGCCTCGTCGAGCCTCTGCTCCGCTCTGATCGCCGCCGCCCCGTCGGGGTGCGATGTGGGCGGGATGCTTCCGGCTGCCCGTCCCTCGGATGATTCGGCGTCCGCCCCTGTCGACGGACTCGCGGAGGTGTGGCGCGCGCCCGTCGCCGGTCGAGAACTGGCACACGCGTGGAGGTGGGGTGTCCCTCTCGGCTCTGCGCAGGGCATGATCCACTCGCCCACTCTTCTCGCACCGCTTGTCCGTCACGATCGCGTGCACGACCACGACCAGACCGTCGTCACCCTGTGGTCGCTCGAGGCGTGGGCTGCGCCCGCCCGCCTCGCGCGGGGTGCGGCGGCGTGGCAGAAGGCGATGCTCGGGCGCGCCGTCCGACACGCGGACGCGGTGGTCGTGCCGACGCACGCGATGGCCGCGCAGCTTGCCGAGATCGCACCGCTGGGCGCCCGCATCCGTGTCATCGCCGGGGCACCCGAGGCCGGCTTCGCTGTGCCCGTGGACGCTCCGAACCGTGTGCTGCGAGCGGGGGTCGGGTCGCCCTACATCATCGCCCTCGGGTCGGCCGCGGACTCCGATGAGCTCGCTGCGGTCTTCGCGCGTGCGGCTCTGCTGGGCGTGGAGGTGGTGGTGCTCGGCGCAGGAGCGGACGATTCCGCCCTCATCGTCGATCGGGCACAGGCCTCGGGCCTGACCGAACGCCGTGTGCACACGATCGCGCGCCCCGACGCATCCGATCGAGCCGCGCTGTTCGCCGGTGCGCTTGCCGTCGTCGCCCTATCCACCGCGCCGGCCTATCCCTGGCGCCTGCTCGAGGCGCTGGCTGCGGGTGCGCCGATCATCGCGGCGGCCACCGCCCAACACGAAGAACTGCTCGCGGACGCCGCGCACTTCGCCGATCCCGGTGACTCGGACGCAGCCGGCGCGTTGCTCAGCGCCGTCGTGGAAGATGAGGACGTCGCGCGCCGGCTACGCGTGCTCTCGCAGGATCGCTCGCGCGCCTTCGCATGGACCGACTCCGCGCAGAGGGTGTGGCAGCTCCACGCCGAGCTGTAGAGACGCGTCCCCTAGGCTGTGGGGCATGCCGCGCGTCTCTGTCGTCGTCCGTACGAAGGACCGTCCGGTTTTTCTTCGTAGGGCCCTGGAAGACATCACCCGCCAGACATACTCCGAGTGGGAGGTGGTCGTCGTCAACGACGGCGGCGACGGTGACTCAGTTCGCGCTGTGGTGGCGGCCTCTGTGACGGACGGACGCGTGAGAGTTATCGATTCCCCGGTTCCCGGTGGGCGATGCGTTGCGGCGAACGTCGGCATCAGGGCCGCTACGGGCGACTACATCGTTCTGCACGACGACGACGACAGATGGGCGCCGGAGTTCCTGACCCGAACCACGGACTGGCTCGACAGTCATCCCGACGATCTCGGGGTCATGGTCAGCACGGCCATCGTCTACGAAGAGCAGCGTGGCGACAGTTGGGTCGAGGTTGAGCGAACGCCTTTCTGGGCCGGGATGTCTCGGCTCTCGTTGATCGAATTGCTGGAGGTCAACCGGGCCGTACCCATCTCGTTCCTGTACCGCCGGTCGCTCCACGACCTGGCCGGCTGGTACGACGAGAGCCTCGGCGCCGTGGAGGACTGGGACTTCTACCTACGAGTCGTCGCGGTCGGAACCGTGGGATTCATTCCCGGGGAACCGCTCGCCTTATGGACACAGCGACCTCGGGCCCGAGGTGCCGACGCGAACAGCATGTTCGCGCTCGAGACGCAGCATGCGCGCGACGACCTGATCGTGCGCGATCGCGCGCTCGCCGCGTGGATCGAGGCGAACGGGCCCGGTCTGCCGCTTCATATCGCATTCGTCGAGCGTCGGATCAGTGACGCCATGCGTGATGAGTTCGCCGCCCTGCGACGGGAGATCGTGCGAGAACTCGATGCCCGCCATCCGATCTGGTCGCGTATCCGGCGCCTTCGGCATCGACGGACGGGTGGCTAGCGCCGGATTCGCTCGCTTCGAGCCGTCAATCCCGGGCGTCTGACCCGCTCTCGGTCATGATGGGACCATGTCTCATCGCGCTCGCCGGTCCCCGCGGCGGCAACTGTTCATCCGCTCTGCCCGCGCGTGCGTGGCGCTGGTCGCGGGCGCCGCACTGATACTGGGGGGTGGTGTTGCCGCGAGCGCGGCGGCAGCGCCGGTGGAAGGGACGATGGCCGCGGTCTCGTCGCCGGATACCGCAGTAGCTGATTCGCCGTCGAGCGCATCCATTCGTCCCTCGCGGCTGGACGGCTTCGATCCGCAGACGCTCATCGACGACGCGCTCTTCTACGACGGAGCCGCGATGACAGCGGCTCAGATCCAGACGTTTCTGGATCAGCGCATCGGGCAGTGCACGAACGGCCAGTGCATCAACGTCCTGAGCGCCGGAATATCCTCCCGCGGCTCCATCGTGTCCGCGCGAACGGGGAATCTCGTCTGCAGCCCGTTCGAGGGCGGAACCATGCGGGTGTCGGAGATCATCTATCGTCTGCAGGTCGCGTGCGGGATTTCGGCCAGGGTCATCCTGGTGACGCTGGAGAAGGAACAGAGCCTCGTCTCCAGCCGCGCGCCCTCGGACCGAAATCTTCGTTTCGCAATGGGCGCGAACTGCCCCGATACGGCGCCGTGCGATCCCGCGTATGCGGGTATCGGACCCCAGATCGTGGCGGGCACCACGCAGCTGAAGACGTACAGGGCAGGAGCATTCTCCCGCCAGCCGGGCGTCCACTTCATCGGTTACCACCCGAATGCCGCGTGTGGGGGAACGAACCTCCAGATCACGAACTACGCCACGGCCGCCCTCTACAACTACACCCCGTACCAGCCGAACGCTGCGGCCCTTCGCGCCGGATACGGCATGGGTGACGGCTGCTCGAGCTACGGCAACAGGAACTTCTACAACTTCTACACGGACTGGTTCGGTGCGGCGACGAATCGAAATCCCAACGGTCCGATCGGAAACGTCGAGTCGGTCCAGGCAGCGCCGGGCGTTTTCCGCATAACAGGCTGGGTGCTGGATCCGGACACTTCCGCCTCGATCGATGTCCATGTGTACGTCAATGGCGTGGGGCGGGCGTTCACCGCGAACCTGGACCGACCGGACGTTGCCGCGGCGTATCCCGGCTTCGGTTCGCGACATGGGTTCTCGGTGACGGTGCCTGCCGGCAGCGCCGGGGTGAACAGCCTGTGCGTGTACGGCATAAACGTCGGTCTCGGCGGTAACTCCCAGATCGGATGCCAGACGAAGCTCGCGATGAGCGGATCTCCGGTGGGTGTTCTGGAAGCGGCTGTCCCGGTTGCCGGCGGCGTCTCCGTGGGTGGCTGGGCGCTGGACCCCGACACATCAGCACCGATAGACGTGCATATCTATGTCGGCGCGGCGGGTGTCGCTCTGACCGCCGATCTCGCCCGAACGGACATCGCGACCGCGTACCCCGGATATGGTTCTTCGCACGGTTTCAGCCGGCTGATACAGGCACCAGCGGGGCGACAGACCGTCTGCGCGTACGGGATAAACGTCGCGGTGGGGGTGAACGTCGAACTCGGATGTGTGACGGTCGATGTTCCGGCGCCCTCGGATCGCGGACTCGCTCCGATCGGAGTGCTCGAGTCATTGACCGTCCGTGACACGACCGTTTCCGTCATCGGATGGGCCATCGACCCTGACACCGCGTGGCCCATACAGATTCGTGTCGAAGGGGCCGGGCGGAGCGGTCTGTTCACGGCCGATCATGTGCGTGCCGACGTGGGCAGCGCATACCCCCAGTACGGTGCCAACCATGGTTTCAGTGCTCAGCTGACGTTGCCCGTCGGGACGGCCGACGTCTGCGTCTATGCCGTGAACACCGGCACCGGAGGCGACACGAACCTCGGCTGTCGATCGGTCGTGGCGGCGTTGCCCGATCTCGGGCGAGCCCCGATCGGAGTCATCGATTCGATCGATGTGCGCGGCGCCACAGCGACGATCAGCGGTTGGGCTCTGGACCTCGACAATGTCGATCCGGTGCCTGTCCACATCTATGTGGGCGCCAGCGGCACCGCCCACGTCGCCAATCGAGCACGTCCGGATCTCGCGGCGGCCTTCCCGCTGCAGGGCGCAGATCACGGGTTCACCGAGGCTCTGTCGTTGCCTCCGGGTTCCTCGAGTGTCTGCGTTTACGCGATCAACCTCGGTCGGGGCGGTAATTCGCTCCTCGGTTGTCAAACGGTCACGGCGGTCGACAACACCCGTCCGCCGATCGGCAACTTCGAGCAGGCAGTCGGCGTCGCGGGGGGTGTGGCTGTCGGCGGTTGGGCTTTCGATCCTGACTCCCGTGATCCCATTCCGGTGCACATCTATGTAGACGGTGTCGGCGCGGCCATCTCGGCTGATGTGGCGCGGCCCGATGTGGCCGCCGCATACGGGCGCACGAACCCTCTGTCCGGGTTCGCCGCAACGATCGCCGCGCTTCCCGGCGTCCACCGTGTGTGTGCCTATGCGATCAACGACGGACCCGGCGTCAACACGCTGCTTGGATGCCGCGACGTGACCGTCCCGTAGACGTCGAAAGCGCGGAGACGAGAACTCAGCTCTCCAGATACTCCGTGAGAGCGCTCGTGATCTCGCGCGGCACGAACCCCGTGGTTCGGATCTTGCCGAGGTCGAGGATGCTGTTGCGCGGGCGCGGTGCGGTAGGTCCCGGAGCCGTAGCGAAGTACTCGTCGGTACTCACTCCCGTCACCCGAGCCGGATCATGACCGAGCGCGTCGAATACGAGGCGGGCGATGTCCGCCCACGAGAGTGAGCTACCACCGCTGGTGAGGTTGTACGTGCCATAGGGTGCGCGCGTGCGCATGAGGTGACTGATGCCGCTCGCGAGATCTTGTGTGAAGGTCACCCGTCCGATCTGGTCGTCGACGACGCGTGGATCGATTCCCCGGTCGGCCAGCGTCGCCATCGTCCGTACGAAGTTCTTGCCTTCGCCTATCACCCACGACGTGCGCAGGATGTAATGGCGCGAAGCCGTCGCGACGATGGCGTCGCCCGCAGCCTTCGTCTGGCCGTAGACGCCCAGGGGGCTGACCGAGTCGTCTTCGCGGTAGGGGCGTTCGAGGGTGCCGTCGAAGACGTAGTCGCTCGATACGTGAACAAGAGTGATGCCGTTGTGATCTGCAACCCGTGCCAGCGCGGCGACCCCTGTGACGTTGGCGGACCATGCGGCTTGGCGACCATGGGGCGTCTCGGCCAGATCCACGGCGGTGTAGGCGGCGGCGTTGATGATCGTGTCGTAATCACGCCAGCGTCGCGCGCTGAGAAGAGAGGCGGAGGTCAGATCGAGATCATCACGCGTTGCGTATTCGACGTGGGGCGCATTTCCGAGTTCGGTGCGCAGAGCGAGACCGAGCTGCCCGCTCGCTCCGATGACGAGGGTCTTGCGCGGAGGGACGGGGAGGACGCCGTTCAGACGCGGGTGCGCCCTGTCCTTCTCGGATATCTCCGCGTCGGCGAGCGGGATCGGCCACTCGATCGCTGCATCCTCGTCGGCCAGGTTGAGGAATGAATAGCTCGCATCCGCCGACCAGTGCTCGTTGACGAGATAGGTGTACGCGGTGTCCGGCTCGAGCGTCTGGTATGAATTCCCCACGCCGCGCGGGACGAAGACGGCTCGGGATGGATCGAGCTCGGCTGTGTACACCGCTCCGAACGACGGCCCCTCACGGAGATCGACCCAGGCGCCGAAGATCCGTCCCGTAGCCACCGATACCCATTTGTCCCAGGGCTCGGCGTGAATCCCTCGGGTGGTTCCCACTGCATCGTTGAACGACACGTTGTTCTGAACCGGTCCGAAGTCCGGTAGCCCGAGTGCCGACATCTTCTCGCGCTGCCAGTTCTCTTTGAACCATCCCCTCGCGTCGCCATGCACCGGCAGCTCGAACACGAGCAGTCCGGGAATCGGCGTGGTCAGCATCTCGAGAGTCTTGCCATACTCGGTCACGACGCGGTCACTGTCCCTTCGACGCGTAGAACGCCTCGACGCCGTCTTTCGCGGGCGCCCACCAGTCTTCGTGGTCGCGGTACCACTGGATGGTCGCCTCCAAGCCGGCCTCGAAGTCTCGGTACGTGGGAGACCAGCCGAGCGTCGAGCGCAGTTTCGTCGAATCGATCGCGTAGCGCATGTCGTGCCCCGCGCGATCCGTCACATGATCGTAGGCATCGCGTGCTTCACCCATGAGGTCGAGGATCAGTTCGACAACGGTCTTGTTGTCCTTCTCGCCATCCGCCCCGATCAGATAGGTCTCACCCATCTCACCCTTGTCGAGGATCGTCATGACGGCCGACGAATGGTCGTCGGCATGGATCCAATCACGCACGTTCTCACCCGCACCGTAGAGCTTGGGACGGATGCCCCGAAGGACATTGGTGATCTGTCGAGGGATGAATTTCTCGACATGCTGGTAGGGACCGTAGTTGTTGGAGCAGTTCGATATGGTTGCGCGCACTCCGAACGAACGGACCCAGGCACGCACGAGAAGGTCGCTCCCCGCCTTCGTGGATGAGTACGGGCTCGACGGGTTGTACGGGGTTGATTCCGTGAAGCGTGCAGGGTCGTCGAGTTCGAGATCGCCGTACACCTCGTCGGTGGAGATGTGGTGGAGTCGTCGATCGTACTTGCGGGCGGCCTCGAGCAGCGTGTAAGTGCCGATGATGTTCGTGTCCACGAAGGGGCGCGGATCATTCAGGGAGTTGTCGTTGTGCGACTCCGCGGCGTAATGAACCACGTCGTTCACGGCGGCGAAGAGTTCATCCACCAGCGGCCCATCGGCGATATCCCCCTCGACGAAGGTGATGCGGTTCTCCGGCAGGCCGGCAAGAGATGCTCGATTTCCGGCGTAGGTGAGTTTGTCGAGCACCGTGACGTGATGATCCGTGTGCCCGAGGACGTGGTGGATGAAGTTCGAGCCGATGAAGCCGGCGCCGCCGGTCACGAGCAGTCTGCGCATGAACTCAGCCTAACGAGCGAGGGGAGTGCCGTTTTGGCGCGTTCGCGCTCATGGCGGACACTAGAGGGATGCGTGGCATCATCCTGGCGGGCGGCACGGGGTCGCGACTTCACCCGATCACGCTCGGCGTCTCAAAGCAGCTCGTCCCGGTGTACGACAAGCCGATGATCTACTACCCGTTGTCGACGCTGATCCTGGCGGGCATCCGTGACATCCTGGTCATCACAACACCCCATGATGCTGAGCAGTTCGAGCGCCTGCTCGGCGATGGATCCCGGTTCGGCGTGTCGATCACGTATCGCGCGCAGCCGGCGCCTAACGGGCTCGCACAGGCTTTCATCCTCGGCGAGCAGCACATCGGCTCCGACGACGTCGCCCTGGTGCTCGGCGACAACATCTTCTACGGGCAGGGCATGGGCACGCGCCTCCGGCGCTACGCAGGACTCGATGGCGGCGTCGTCTTCGGGTACTGGGTGGATGACCCGACCGCCTACGGCGTGGTCGAGTTCGACGCGAGCGGGAAGGTGGTCTCGCTCGAGGAGAAACCGACCCAACCCAAGAGCAACTATGCCGTCCCCGGCTTGTACTTCTACGACAACGACGTCGTCGAGATCGCCAAGGCGCTCGAACCCTCGCCGCGCGGCGAACTGGAGATCACCGACATCAACCGAACGTACCTGCAGCAGGGAAAACTGAAGGTGGAGGTTCTGCCGCGCGGCACGGCTTGGCTCGATACGGGGACCTTCGACTCTCTGAGTGAGGCCACGGAGTTCATCCGCACCGTCGAGAAGCGCCAAGGGCTGTCGATCGGCTGTCCCGAGGAGGTGGCGTGGCGGTTGGGGTTTCTGAGCGACGAGGATCTCCGGGTCAGAGCGCACGCGCTCGGGAAGAGCGGGTACGGCGCGTACCTGCTCAAGGCGCTTGCCCAGGGGCTGGGTCAGCCGGCGTTCGATGTCCGCTAACGCTGGGACCGGCCCGGTTCTGTCCGGGGGCGGGCGAGTCATCTTCTTCTCGATCGACGACTCTCGAGATGACGTGGCCGACTACGTGCTACGCGCGCTCAGTTCCCTGCGCGGACACGCCGCGCACCTCGTCGCGATCGTGCGGCGAGGTGCAACGAAAGAGGCGCGCGTCCGTTTGTCGGAGAGGGTCGATCACATCGTGACGAGTCGTGAACACGGTTTGCGGGCGCACCATGATGCGCTTCTCCGGCATGCTGATCTCGTCGCGGGATGCCACGAGCTCGTGCTCCTCGACGATGGCTGGTATGGCCCGATGACGACTTTCGACGACGTGTTCCGTGCCGCGGATTCGCGCGACTGGGACGCCTGGTCGCTCACCGACCGCCGGGATCGGATCGATGGAACCCCCGTCGACGAGTTCACGAAGCTCGACGAGGACACGTTCACGACGCCGACCTCGTCATGGCTTGCGTTCCGTCGGCCGGTGCTGGACTCGCCTGCGTGGCAGGGGTTCTGGGCGGAGGTACCGCGACTGGAGCGGCGTTCCGGGCATCCGAGCCCGGAGGTGCTGGCGCTCACGACCGGGCTCACCGAGGCGGGATTCGCCGTGCAGACTCTTTATCCGGAGCGGGACTACCCGTCGGCCAACCCGGGGCTGTTCAACTCCCGTCTCCTCATCGAGGCCGGCTGCCCCGTCGTATCCCGTGATGTCTTCGTGGGCTACCCGCCTTTCTTCGATCAGAATGCTGTCATCGGGCGCGCGATCGCGCAGAGCATGGGCCGTGCCGGGTACCCCACCGAGCTGTTGTGGCGGGATCTCGCGCGCACATTGCCGCCGAAGACGCTGAATGCGAACGCGGGGATGCTGGAGGTGCTTCCCGAGGTCGCGCGGGGGACCATCGTGCCGGATCGTCCCGTGCTCGCGGTCGTGCACGTCCCGACGCTCACAGGACTGGACGATGTGCTTCGGCGCATACCGACGATCTCCGGGCGCGTCGATGTGGTCGCCACTCTGGCTGAGCGAGAGTTCGAGGCACCCGTTCGCGAGTCGTGGGCGCGGATCCATCCGAACGGTGCCGTGCGGCTGGAAACACGTCTGGCGCTGCGCCGGACGGGCCCGAATGTCGTATCGGCGTTCGCAGAGTGCTCCGACCTCATCGGCTCCGGGCGATACGAGCTCATCGTCGCCGTTCATACGGGGGTACCGCAACTCGAATTCAGAAATGCCGAGCGCTACTTCAGAAGGCATCAGCTCGAATGCCTCCTGAGTTCCCCCGGTTACCTCGCCAATGTCTTCGCCTTGTTCGACGCCGAACCGGGCCTGGGTCTTGTTTTCCCGCCGACGCCGCACATCGGCATGTCCACTCTGGGCGAGGGCTGGGCGGGCGCTCGGGCCCGCGCCGAACGGATCGCAGACGGCCTGAACATCCGCGTGCCATTCGACTGGGCATCGCCGCTGGCGCCGCTCGGCGGAATGTGGATCGGCAGGCCGGAGGCGTTGCTGACGCTCGCGACGCATCGTTGGCCCCCAGGGGACGCGGAATCCGATGCCGCACATGTCCGGCTGCTCGCCTACGCCGCGGGGGAGCAGGGATTCCATTGCCGCACGGTAGTCACCGGCGAGCAGGGGGCGCTCAGCCACGTCTCGCTCGAGTACAAGTTGGATTTCATGGCGATGCCTCTTTACGGATATCCCGCGGGAGCCATCGCCGCACTTCATGTGATCGGCCCGGTGGGTGACGGCTCGCTGCGGGACCTCGTGCGGCTCATGATGCGGGTGCGGTTTCCGCGCGTGCTTCGGGTGCTCTCCGCCCCGAGGAAAATCGCTCGACGTGTACGCCACGTCTTGCGCTCGGCAGGGAGGAGAGCGGCGTGAACGTTCCCGCATCGCCTGAGACGCTCGCTGCGCCGCGACGCCTCGTCATCTATGTTGTCTACGACCGTCGCGGTGACGTCGACGACTTCATCATCACAGCACTCGAGGGGCTGCGGCCGCACGCGGAGCGGCTCTTCGTCGTTGTCAACGGCGAGCTCTCCTCCCACGGCCGTCAGCGGCTGGAAGGTGCGGCCGACGATGTTCTCGTACGAGCAAACGTCGGTCTAGACATCTGGGCGCACAAGGCAGCGCTCGACCAACTCGGCGACGCGATCACGGTGTACGACGAGATCGTCCTGACCAACGACACGTGGTTCGGCCCCGTCCGTCCGTTCGCCCCGGTCTTCGCTCGGCAGGAGGCGGCGGCGGTCGACTTCTGGGGGTTGACGGACCACCCCCGGATCGAGCAGCCGCTCTCGCCCACCGGCGCGCTGATCCCTTACCACCTCCAGTCGTTCTGGCTCGCCGTACGGCGGCGTATGTTCCTGTCCCCGGCGTGGCGCGAGTACTGGCGCGCCCTTCCCCCCATGCCGACGTATCGCGACGCGGTCGATCTGCATGAGCTACGGTTCACGGAGCACTTCGCATCCCGTGGATTCGTCCACGACGTGGTCTATCCGCATGACCGATATGACTCCGAGAACCCGTCCATCTTCAATGCCGACGAGATGCTCGACGACGGGTCACCGATCCTCAAGCGCAAGCCCTTCTTCTTCTGGCCGCCGACGATGGACCACCATGCCGCGATCGGCCGGTGGACGATGGAGCACGCCGAACGGTACGGCTACTCCAGAGAGCTCATGTTGCCCAACCTGGCAAAGAACTCCCCGCCACGAGATCTCAATGCGGATGCCGGCCTCGTCGAGATCCTTCCCGATGTCGACGTCTCCTACGACGCCGACAACCCGCTTCGGGTGCTGGTCGTTGCGCACATCTTCTATGTGGAGATGGCGGCCGAGATGCTGAGGCGCGCGGACTACGTGCCGGGTGACTACGAGCTCGTCGTGACGACACCCGATGCCGACCGTGCTCGAGCGATCGAAGACGTGATCGCCGCGAACCCCCGGCACGGCCGATCGGCCCAGGTGCGCGTACTGGCATCCAACGACGGTCGCGACCAGAGCGCGTTTCTCATCGCCTGTCGCGATCTGATCCTGCAAGATCGCCACGACGTACTCATCAAGATCCATTCGAAGAAGACGCCCCAGCACGGTCACTCGGTCGGCCAGCACTTCCGGGACCAGCAGTTCGAGAACCTGCTCCCGAATCCCGGGTACGTGGCCAATCTGCTTGCGCTGTTCCAGCGCGAGCGGGGTCTGGGGCTGGTCTATCCGCCGATGATCCACCTCGGGCACGGCACGCTGGGTCACGGGTGGTGGACGAACAAGCCGCGATTCGAGCAGATCGCGGCGGACCTCGGCCTCTCGGTGCCCGTCGATGGGGCGTCCCCGCTCGCCCCGTACGGCTCGATGTACGCCGCCCGTCCGCGGAGCCTGCGCATTCTCGCGGAACGGGAGTGGAGGTACGAAGAGTTCGGTGGCGCGGAAGCTTACGTCGACGGCGGACTCGCACACGTGCTGGAACGGATGCCGTCCTATGTCGCCGCGGAGGACGGTTTCCACACCCGCATCGCCATGTGCGCGGAGTACGCGGCCATCAGCCATACCGCGTTGGAGTTCAAGCTGGATGAGTTGTCGGCGACGATCCCCGGCTCTCCTCGCGAGAAGATCACGACGATGCACCGGCTTCGTCCCACCGACGTGAGTTCTGGGCGAGACTTGTTCTGGGCGTACATGCGTGTCCACCACCCGGACGTGGTCGAGCGCTACACGGGGATCCGCCGCCGTGCGGGAATCCTGCGTCGACGAATCAGGGGAGTCCTGCCCGTCCGCCGGGCGCACGTCGCACGCCCAGCACCGTCAGAGAAACTGGACTGAAATCGTGGCGAGATCAGAACGCTTCGCGCGGGTGGCCACGCTGCCATTCGTCACGATCGACTCGCGCGGCGTCACGTTGCCCGGATCGGGAGGAAAGATCCGGGAGATCGCCGCGCGGCGGTCCCTGCTGCTTCTTCTCGTGCGGCGAGATCTGCAGGCTCGGTATCGGGACAGCTTCCTCGGATTTCTGTGGACGGTGATCCGTCCGCTCATCCAGTTCCTGATGTACTTCATCGTGCTGGGCCAGTTCCTGCGTGCCGCGGAAGGCATCCCCGACTTCGCGATCTACCTCTTCGCGGGGTTCACGCTCTACACCTTCTTCAACGACATGATCTCTGGTGCGACGGGATCGATCCTGCTCAACGGCGGATTGGTCAAGAAGATCTATCTCCCGCGCGAGATATTCCCGCTGGCAAGCATCGGTGGCGCCGGCTTCATGTTCCTGGTCCAGCTGGCGGTCCTCGTGGTGGCAGCCGTGGCTTTCGGAGCGCTCCCGGCCCCGTTGGAGATGCTCTGGTTCTTCCCTTCGTTGCTCACGGTGCTGATCTACGGCCTCGGACTGGGGTTGCTCCTCGCCGCCGTGAACGTGTACCTCCGCGACATCCAGTACTTGACCGAGGTCGTGCTGATGCTCGCGATGTGGGCGTCCCCGATCGTGTATTCCTGGCGCATGGTGCGGGATGTCATAGAGCGTTTCGGGCTGCCGGATTGGTTCCTGGAGCTGTATCTGGCCAATCCTCTGACCATCGCGGTGATGGGCTTCCACAAGGCGTTCTGGGGAGCGGGCACGCCCGCGGACTATCCGGAAGGGCTCGGTTTGCGGATGGCGATCGCGATGGCCGTCGGTATCGTTCTGGTATTCGTGTCGCACAGGGTCTTCACGCGGCTCCAGGGCAACTTCGCGCAGGAACTGTGAGGTCGATCGTCATGGAAACCGCCCCCGAGGTCGCCGTTCTCGAATCCGTCAGCAAGAGGTTCCGTATCCGGAAGGACAACAACCTCAAAGACCGCATCGTGCACCTGGGCCGCCAGGCGAAGATGCACCGGCAGGACTTCCTTGCCGTGGACGATGTATCGCTCTCGATCCGGGCGGGCACGACGGTCGGGCTGATGGGCGCGAACGGGTCCGGCAAGAGTACGTTGCTCAAGCTCATCGGTGGCATCGTGTCACCGACCTCCGGAATGGTGCGCACACGGGGACGAATGGCGGCCCTGCTCGAGCTGGGGGCGGGCTTCCACCCGGATCTGAGTGGTCGGGAGAACATCTACCTCAATGCGTCGATTCTGGGTCTGTCCAGACCCGAAATCGACGCGCAATTCGATGAGATCGTCGCGTTCAGCGGTATCGGTGATTTCATCGACACCGCGGTCAAGTTCTACTCGTCGGGCATGTACGTGCGGCTCGCTTTCTCCGTCGCTGTCCATACCAACCCCGATGTGCTTCTCGTGGACGAGGTGCTCGCGGTCGGTGACGAGGCGTTCCAGCGCAAGTGCATGGACCGCATCGCCGAGTTCCGGCGTGACGGATGCACCATCATCCTCGTCAGCCATTCGGCTCAGCAGGTCGCCGAACTGTGTGATCGCGGCATCGTGCTGAGCGATGGAGCGGTGGTATTCGATGGCGACACAGATGCCGCCATCGGAGTTCTGCGCGACGTCCTCGACGGTCGTTATGGAAAGGGCGTCGCGCGGACGCGGCCGGCGATTCAGCTCGAGCGTGTAGAACTGCTCGACGCATCAGGAGATCGTGTGAAGGTCCTCCCGGAGGGTGAAGCCCTCACCGTTCGACTGCACCTCGATGCGGAGCGCCCGATGGAGCGCTGGGCGGCCGGATTCAGCATCAACACGCCCAACGGCCACATCGTCTTCGCTTCCAACAGCGATCTGATCCGTGCGAATCTCGATCCGATCGGTGGGCGACTGGCCCTCGATTTCGTCGTCGAGGACCTCCGGCTCGGGTCGGGCACTTACCATGTCCATGCGAATGTGCAGGGTGTCAGCGAACCGAGCGACCACGGGATCTCGCACGGCGCGACGTTCTCGGTGGAGACGCGGTTGCAGACCCTCGGCAGCACGACCGCTCAGGTTGCGGCTAAGCGGGTCGGCTGACTGCCGCGACACGGCTCCGTCTCACAGGTCGGCGAGCGCGGCGTCGAGGAGAGTTCGCGCTCGCGCATCGAACGAGTGCTCCCGGCGGACACGCTCGGATATCGTCGCCAGGCCGTCTTCGCCGGGGAAGATGGCATCGAGGTCGCCGCGGAGCAGCATCAAGAGCTCGGGAATCGTCCGATAGGTGGCGACCGCGCCGTCGAAGATCTCGGCGATCCCTGCCACCTCGTCGCTGACGGCCCGTCCGCCCGCAGCCACAACATCGAACAAGCGGTTGGACACGAAGCCGGCGGCCCGCATCGCGGGCCAGTGATCGTTCAGCACCGCGGCTGCCGATTCGTACAGGACCGGCAGCTCGCTGTTCGGCACGCTCGTCGCCACGATCCGTTCGGCCGGAATGTACCCGCGCCAGTCGGGACCGTAGACGGAGACCGGGATACCGGCCCGGATGGGCTCAACGACGGACGGCCGCTCGATTCCCCGCGCAGTTCCCACGAAGACGAGTTCCTGGGTGCGGACTGCGCCGGAAGGACGGAATCTGCGTACGTCCGTGCACTGGAGGAGGGGATCGATCCGCCGTCCCAGCGTGCGGGAGGCGGCCTGCGCCCAGCTTGCGGATGCCGCGAATATCCGGTCGAATCCGTCCACGTCGGCGCTGACGATTTCGTCCGGGTGGCTGATGATCCACAGGAGCGAAAGGGCACCCGGCTGAGATGTGATCGGCTCCGGCCCGCGCAGAGCGAGGACGACGTCGTCGAGGTAGACGCCCGCGCGTGCGCGGGCGTCGTAGGCATCGATGACGACCTCTTGTCCGAGAAGTCGTAATGCGTCTGCGATTCCCCGAGCGAAATGCGTGTCACCCCAGTTCTCGCCGGGGCGTCCCGGCGGGGCCGCGATCTTGATGGCCCACCGCAGGCTGGGGACGCTCGACCCGTCCGCGAGGGTGACTGTTGTGCGCCGTCGCGAATAGCGAAACCCGTAAGTGGTCGATTGGCCGATGTCGAGCGACAGCGCGTGAAGGGCTGGCAGGATGTCGGAGTCGTGAGCGTCGGTCGGGCGGCCGTCGACGGCGGAGGCAGGCGCGCGTACCGTCAGCGTGAGCGCGGTGCGCGCTCCGGACGTGACCTGCCCCACCGGCACGGCGAAGGTCTCACCTGAAACCTCGTGGACGTCCAGGGTCTCACCGATCCGGCGAGCATCCTCTTCGGGATGGCCCTCGAGGAAGTGCCATGTATGCCCATTCCTTGCAATCGTTCCCGCCGATACGATCGCGCCATCCCACCCCAACCACAGCGGCGCCGCGGGACGTTCGGCTCCGAGGCGGGCGAGCGCGAGAAGGTCGGGCGGATCGATCTCCGCGTGCGGCCCGCGCACCACGAGCGTGGCGTCGGAGGGGGCCACGGCACGAAGCCGATCGAGCAGCCGCTGCTGGTCTTCCACGACGTGGACGCCCGGCAGCCAGAGTTCCAGCTGCACCGCTGCCGACCATTCGTCGGGCGCGTGTCCACCGACCGCGACGATCACGTCGGCATCGATCTCGGACGCGACGCTGACGACGGAGTTCAGCGGTGCGCTCGAGTTCGCTTCGTCTTCCGCGAGGCGACAGACGACGATAACCTTCCGCGTGAGCGCTCCGATCGCCCGCGCCGCCGGTTGTTCCGCGGCGCGGACGCCCGCGACCGCGGCCGACAGCACCTCCCGCCACGTGACGTCCCTCTGGGGACCCGGAGGTCGGCCGAACACGAGGACGGGTGCGTTGGACGAGCTCGCGGTGCGCCACGCGTGACCGAGCGGTCCGCCCCGCGCGGAGAGAGTTTCGGGATTCGCCGCAGCGTAGGCCGGTGCGTCCCAGCTCACGCTGACCTGCACCCGTCGAGGGTCGTTCACGAGGTAGGCGTACAGCGCAGGCACGCGACCCGCGTCCGGGAGCTGCGAGGACACAAGCTTTTCGGTGAAGAGAGGATTGAGCGACATTCCGTTTCGGAACCCGCCCCGGACGTAGCTCCGCACGGCCCGGCGCTCGGACGAATGCCCCGCCTGAGCGGCGACGAAGTCGAGGTCGACGACTCCGGCTCGGCGGATCACTCGCGCCCACCAGATGCGATCGACCTCGAGCAGCACGCGCCCGGCTCCGGGAAGCGACCTCGATCCCCGCCACAGGGTTCGCAATCTCTTCCGAATGGAGTTGCGCACCCCTGCCACGGTCACGCGTTCACGGCCGGCGGGGTTGACGACTGCTCCGGACGCGTTTCGGAGCTGGTCCGCACCGCCCGTGCCGATCGGGCCAGGAGAAAGAGTGCCACCGCGAACGCGGCAGATCCGACGGCCCAGACCACGATGGGCGCCGGCGCGCCCGGCCACCACCACTCGGCGTCCCTGCCGGGATTCAACGCCGGCATGTCGATCCCGGTCGTGTAGCGGCGCACGTTCGTATGAAGCGCGACGGCGGCCGCGACGGACAGCGCTGCGGCGGCGAGCAGGCCGCGCGGACCGCTCCACCAGCGTTCAGCATGGGAAGCGGCGGTTGCTACGCCCAGTGCGATTATCAGCAGGGGGAGAATGTAGCGCGGCTGCACAGAACTCCCTACGAGCACCCGAGATTGGGCCAGGAGCGCAAGCGGCACCAGCCACATGGCGATCAACGCTACGGCGAGCGCGGTGGCTCGACGCCAGGTGAGCGTTCGAACACCGATGAAAATCGCGCCGGCGGCGACGGCCACCGAAAGTGTCGGGACGACGGCAGGCATGATCGTGTCGAGCCAGCCGAGCCCCCAGCCGCCCAGCGCGCCCGTCCAGAGCCCGGGTATGTTCAGGAAGTTCGTCAGATGCTGGATGAAGGAGAGGGGCGGGTTGCCGACAGCCAGCCCCGTCACCACAGCCGAGCTCTGCCCGGAGGTCATGTAGAACGCGACGGACGCGACCGCTATCAGGACGGCGGTCACCGCGGGGGCGATCAGTGCCTTTGACCAGCGGGCGGCCAGGATCGCCGCGACGATCGCCCCGAAGACCGCGAAAAC
>NZ_HG779682.1:0-3008 GCF_000582705.2 Microbacterium sp. C448 | reverse complement strand
CACCCTTGATCTGCGTCCGCCGGCCCTCCAAGAGCCCCGCGAGCGTCTCGACAGTGAACGCGGGGTCGAGGGGGTCGGGACCCAGTCGCGCGATGCCCGGCACATCGGCCGGGTCCCGCACCACGTACACCGCGAGCGACTTCTTCGTACCCGCCTCGGTCAGGTCGAACCCCGACCCATCGCCCAGCGAAACACGGATGGCGATCGGGGAGCGGCCCGGTTTGACGAGCGCGGTCGGAACGGCGTCGTACCAGCGGAGCCACCCCGCCTTGGCGAGATGAAAGACGAGGTGCACGGGTTCGTCCGCGGGGCCGCTGCATCCGATGTCCACGAACTTGCCGGCCCGATCGACCGAAACGACGGATGCCCCGTGCAATGCCGTGATCTGCGGGTCGAAGGTCTTGAGCGCCGCAATCTGCGCCACGGATGCCTTGACGATGCTCAGGCCGATGATGCGCCCGCGCAGAAACTCGACGAGTCCCTGTACCTCGGGCATCTCCGGCATGGGGCCCATCCTGCCACGGGGTGGCGCCGCGTGGCCCGCTCAGTCCAGCACGGGCCAGGGTTGTGGCCTCCGGTCGTCCGACGCGAGCAAGCCGGCCACCCACCCGTCGTGCCGACCGCGCACGTCGGAGAGTCCCTGACGCAACAGGCCCTCGTAGCGGAAGCCCAGCGCCCTCGCGGCGCGAGCCGAGGCGACGTTGCCGACGATCGCGCGCCACTGGATACGTGCGAGCGAGAGCGGCGCGGCGAACCCGAAGTCGACCACGCGAGCGGCCGCCTCCGTCAGGAACCCCTTTCCCCGCGCGGACTTTGCCATCCAGAATCCGATCTCGGCGTCACCGCCCGGCTGCGTGGCGTGCAACCCGATCATCCCGATCCAGGATCCGTCGATGCGGATGCCCCAGGTCAGCTCGCTCGTCGACTCCCACCAGCTCGCGGCTTTCCCGATGAATTCTTCGGCGTCGGCGCGTGTGTACGGCGAAGGCAGTGTTGTCCAGCGCGGCACCTCCGGATCCTGCGCGGCCTCCGTGATCGCGTCGACATCGGCGTGCGTCGGGATCGAGAGTTCGAGGCGTGCGGTGCGCAGGGTGACGGGTTCCACCCCGCGACCCTATCTGCCCCGCGGCCGTACCCGGCCCCTGTCTCACGCGTCTCGCCGTCCTTAATTCAGTCTCGTCGGGGTGCGCTCCAGCGGGGTCCCGTGTCTTTCCGGGCCGAGCCCGGGGTGCGCTCTCACCCGGGACTGAATTGCGAACGGCGATCGTTTCGCAACCGCGCCGGACTGGGCAGTGCCCGTCCTCCCCAGCGAGGGTCTGTGCACCGTCATCCACCGGTTGCGGCAGACGGCCCGTGCGCCTACTCCCCGCCCCGCCAATCTCGACGCATGTGGGATGTGTGGACGCGCGCCGAGCTTCGCGCGAACGGAATGACTTCTCGAGCGATCACGGTTGCGGTGCGAATGCGCACGCTCATCCGCGCCCGGCGCGATAACTATCTCTCGGCCGACGCACCGGCGGAGCTCGTCCAGGCGGTGCGGGTCGGCGGACGGCTCGGCTGCCTCTCCCTGCTGAAAGCGCTGGGGGTGTTCGTCTTCGATGCCTCGGCGCTTCACGTTCATATGGAGCGCGGCGACAGTCGTATGCGTTCACCGCTCGCGGTCGATACGCCAGTGCCCCAGCGAGCCCGAAACGGGTTGGTGCTGCACTGGCACCGGTTCGTCGCGCCACCTCTGCGGGGCGCGGTGGATGTCGTCGATGCGACCATCCAGGCCATCCGGTGCCAGCAGCCGAAACATGCGATTGCGACACTCGACAGTGTGCTGCACAAGGCACTCCTGGGGCCGGATGACCTGGACTTCGTCTTCGCGGCGCTACCGAGTCGCTTCCGTGTGCTGCGGCGTTTTCTCGATCCGCGAGCCGAGTCCGGTCCCGAGTCGCTGGTGCGGTTGCTGTTGCTGCGGTTGGGCTGTGCCGTTGATTTGCAAGTGCCGATCGTGGGCGTCGGGTTCGTGGATCTCGTCGTGGACGGCTGGCTGGTCATCGAGTGCGACAGCAAAGCGCATCACAGCAGCTGGGAGCAGCAACGCAAGGACTACCGCCGGGATCTCGAGCTCGCGCGCCAGGGCTATTGCGTCCTGCGACTCACTGCTGAAGACATTCTCTACCGCGAGCAGGATGTGTTTGCAGCGCTCACAGGGCTTCTTCGACAGGGAACCGTGCGTTGATGGCGTTCACAATTCAGTCTGCGCGAGCGGCCCATCGAGGCCAGCCCGCGGAATCTCGCGGTCGGCACCGACGGATGCGGCCTGCGGACTGAATTGTGAACGCGGGTGAGTGCGCCCGGGCCGGCTCAGCGGCGGCGGAGCAGCCCGACGCGCTCGTACACGGCGTCGAGGGTCGTGTCGGCGACGGCTTCCGCTCGGTCGGCGTTGGCCGCAAGCACACGGTCGAGCTCTGCCGGGTCGTCGAGCAACTCAAGCGCCCGCGCGCGGACGGGCTCGAACTCCGACACCACGACGTCTGCGAGACCCCTCTTGAAGTCGCCGTACCCGCGCCCCGCGTACTCGTCCTCGATCGAGGGGATCTGACGCCCGGTCAGCGCCGCGTAGATCACGAGCAAGTTCGAGACACCCGGCTTCTTCTCGCGGTCGTACCGCACCGTGCCGTCGCTGTCGGTGACCGCGCGCATGACCTTCTTCGCGGTCGCGTCCGGGTCATCGAGCAACCAGAGCACACCCGCATCCGACTCCGCCGACTTCGACATCTTGGCCAGCGGATTCTGCAGGTCGTAGATGCGGGCGGACTCCTGCTGGATCATCGGCATGGGCACGCGGAACGTCTCGCCGTAGCGTGCGTTGAAGCGCTCGGCGAGGTCGCGCGTCAGCTCGATGTGCTGCTTCTGGTCGTCGCCGACAGGCACGACCGCGGTCTGGTACAGCAAGATGTCGGCCGCCATCAACACGGGATACGTGAAGAGACCGACGGATGTCGCATCCTGGCCGTACC
>NZ_HG779681.1:0-3266 GCF_000582705.2 Microbacterium sp. C448 | reverse complement strand
GCGACCCGCCTCGCCGAAGCCCGTCAGCGTGCCGAGGATCCACGCGAGCTCGGCATGAGCGGGCACATGCGACTGCACGTACAGCGTCGACTTGGCGGGCTCGATGCCGGCGGCGATGTACTGCGCGGCCGTGCGGCGGGTCTTCTCGCGTAGCTCGGCGGGGTCGTTGGGCTGGGTCAGCGCGTGCAGATCGACGACGGAGAAGAACGCATCGTAGGACTCCTGCAGATCGCGCCACTGCAGCAGCGCACCGATGTAGTTGCCGATCTGGAGGGAATCGGCCGAGGGCTGCATTCCGGAGTACAGGCGCGCTTTGCTCACTCGTCGATTCTAGGTTGCGGGATGCCTCAGCCCGGTCGCCGTCGCCCGGAGGTCGGCGCTGTCGGGTCTACCGGCCGAGCAGGTAGTCCACGATGACCGGCGCGTGATCGCTCCACCGCTCCGAGTAGGCGGCCGCCCGGGCGACTCGGTAGTCGGTGACTCGGTCCGCGAGAGCGGGTGCTGCCAGCTGATAGTCGATGCGCCAGCCGGTGTCGTTGTCGAAGGCCTGACCGCGATTCGACCACCACGTGTATGGCCCGTCCACCTCGCCGTGGAAGCGGCGCCCCACGTCGACCCATCCGAGCCCCGTCCCGACCGAACCGTCGACGCCCGTCACGGGCTCGCCGGCGTCGCCGAGGAATCGATCGAAGTACGCCCGTTCGCGCGGGAGGAACCCGGCCTTCTTGACGTTGCCCTTCCAGTTCTTGATGTCGAGCGGGCGGTGGCCGACGTTCAGGTCGCCCATGATGACGGCGAGGGAGCCGTCGGCGGCGAGGTCGGGCATCCGGCGCTCCATCGCGTCGAGGAATCCGTACTTGGCGTCCTGACGGGGGGTACCGTCTTCGCCGGAGTGCACGTAGGCACTGACGACGGTCAGGCGCTCGCCATCGACGTCGATGTCGGCCTCGATCCATCGGCCGCGCGAGTCGACCGTCTCGTCGCCGAGCTCGACACGCCAGGCCGCGATCGGCAATCGGCTGGCCACGGCGACACCTGAGCGCCCCTTGGTGAGCGACTCGTCGTGGACGAGGTTCCACCCGGGCAGCGCACTCTCGACGTGCGAGAGCTCGGCGCGCACCTCTTGCAGCGCCAGGATGTCAACGTCTGCCCGGTCGAGCCATCCAGCCATGCCGTTGCGCACCGCCGCCCGGATTCCGTTGACGTTGACAGAGGCGATACGGATGGGTCGAGGCACGCGCTCTACTGTATCGACGGCCTCCGACATGCTCGGCGCCCCGCAGCTCTGTCGTTCGATGTCTCTGTCGTTCGATGTCTCTGTCGTTCGATATCTCTGTCGTTCGATACTCAGTCGTTCGATGCTCAGTCGAGCAGGAAGCCGCGGGTTTTCGGCTCCGGCGGGGGATCAGCCCGGAGGCGTGCGAGCTCATCTTCGGCCAGGCGCACATCGCGGCCGGCGCGCCAGGAGCGATACCAGGGCGCGGTGTCGCGTGTCAGGCGTGCTTCGCGTAGGCGGACCTCCGCGGCCACGAGCAGCGCCCGGTACTCGTCGAGCCGCGCCTCTTCTTCCGTGCGCTCCGTCAGTGCGAGGTTTCGATCGGCGGCGCCGACTGCGATCCACGCCCCCGCGACCAGGATGACGATGCCGATCAGGCGGAACCACAGCAGAAACCCGATCAGCACAGCGAAGGTGGCCAGGAGAGGGTTCGAGGGTGTGTAGATCAGGAGCACACCAGCGCCCACCTGCAGCACGGTGATTGCTGCACCGCCGAGCAGGGCGCCCGGCCAGATCCGGTGCCAGGCGAGTGCCGCCCCCGTCAGGAACCGGAACAGTGCGGCCAGCGCGACCCCGTTGATCGCGAACGAGACCAGCAGGGACACCGTTCGCGCGGTCACGTTCGACAGCACGCTCAGATCCCCGATCCCGAAAAGGGTGAACAGCAGCGTCAGGGCCCAGGTGGCGATGCCGCTGACGGCGAAGCCGACGAGAAGTGCGACGGCGAGGATCACGGCCGCGAGGAAGTCGCGGGCCTTCAAGAGGACGTACGAGCGGGTATCGAAGGGGAGGCCGAAGATATCGCGCACGGCCCGGCGGGCGTAGGTGATGAATCCGATAGCCGTCCACACGACGACGACGAGCGCGACGGCCCCCGTGATGCCGAGGGTCGTCGCCGTGGCGGTGGTGACAGACTCCACCTGCTCCGGGGTGACCAGCCCGTTCTCGCTGATCAGGTTCGGGATGTACTCGTTGATGATGTCGATCATCCGATCGATCGCCGCGGGACTCGCACCGATCCAGAGGCCGACCACCGCGAACGCCAGGTAGATCACGCCAAAGATCGCGAACAGCGACTGGTAACTCACTCCTGCCGCGAGCAGAAACCCGTTGTGACGCAGGAAGTGCCGCCATACCCGGATCGGAAACCAGGCGAGCGTCCGCCGGGTCAGTTGCGTCGCGCGTTGCACCGGCTCTTCGAGGTGGCGCCGAAGCGTCTCCTGCGCGGACTCCCAGCGTCCGGCGTCGTCGTCGTCAGTGCGGCCCGCCGCGCCCTCATCGTCCGGGCCGTCGGGATACACCTCGGGGTCGGACGATCGGCGGGAACTCACGCCCCCAGGCTAGCGACTCGGGTCGGCGCCGTCCGCATACGCCGAGGCGCCGGCGGATGACTCGGTCGCCGCAACCGCCCGACCGAAACGCCGGGCGAGGAACAGGATCGGCACCAGCATCAGGGCGGGAAGCAGGAAGGCGACGCCAAGTCCGGGGGCATCGGCGAGGAGTCCCAGCAGAACCGCCCCAAGGACCGCGCCGGCATAGTTGAACAGGTTGACGCGCGCGATCACCTCATCGCCCCGGGCGGGTGCGAGCGCCCCCGCGGACGTGAACGACAGCGGCACGAGCGCTCCGACCGCAACTCCGGCGAGAGCGAATCCGACGATCGCCGCGATCGTCCACGGGAGTGCCGCGACCAGGACCAGCCCCACAATCGAGACCGCCGTCGCCGTCACGACGACCGCGGTGCGCCCCCACCGTCCGGTCGCGCGGTCCGTCGTGAGACGCGTCACCAGGATCGCGACCTGGTAGGCGGCATAACCGAGCGGTGCGATCGCCGCACCGGAGACGAGATCGTCGTTGAGATAGATCGTGCTCCAGGTGCTGACACCGGAATCGAGGGTGAATGCCACCAGAATGACAAATCCGAACAGCCAGATTCCGCGACGGGGGAGCGGGATGCGCGGTCGTTCACCGACCGGTGCGGCGGCGCGGG